>JAAZCI010000092.1 GCA_012513365.1 Lysobacteraceae bacterium | reverse complement strand
AGAGAAGAGATGAGAAAAGATATTGCTGAATATATACGGTATTACAATTTAAAGCGTCTTCATACATATAACGGGAACATGAGTCCTGTTGAGTATGAGAATTATAAAGTGAATGTGTCCACTGCGGCTTGACCAGAACAGGGGATCTATTATGATGCCTCGAAACCGTCGCGTCTTGAAAATTTAATATTAGATAATGATGCGTTAGAGCCATTTTTAGAGGATGCAAAGCGGGCGATCGCGCTCATTACAGAGCATCATCTTTCTAAATATAATCATGTTATAGCATGGTGGCCAGCGCATCTTGAAATAGATGAGAGTAAAAAACAGGTCTTAGTGATTGATCAAACTGCCGGTGATATGGCGCTCGTTTATGGCGGTGTGACACCGGAAACGTTTGAGGCAATGCTCACCGCCGCAAAAGCGGAAAATCCGGAGGCTGATATCTGGGTGAAAATTCATCCGGATGTATTAGCGGGAAAGAAAAAAGGACATCTGACGGGACTGTTGGATTGGGATAATATCCGAATATTATCTGAGAATATTAATCCAATCTCGCTATTGGAAAAGATGGATCGGGTCTACACGGCAACCTCTCAAATGGGGTTTGAGGCATTAATGCTTGGTAAAGAGGTGGTGACATTTGGGCTCTCTTGGTATGCCGGATGGGGGATTACCGATGATCGTCATGCTAAGATTCAGGCGTTACAGCAGGCGGAAAGGCGTAAGGATCGAACATTGGAAGAGCTCTTTGCCGCCGCTTATTTGCGCTATTGCCGTTACCTAAATCCTTTTACGAAAGAGCGAGGCGACATTTTTGATCTGCTTAAATACTTTGTCATGGAGAAAGAGCGAGCCATCTTGCTTGAAGGTGAGATTTTATGCGTCGGGCTCTCTTGGTGGAAAAAGCGCATCATAAAGCCATTTCTTACAACGTATAATAATAAGGTTCACTTTTTTAAGACGCTTAAAGCCTGTGAGCTTTATTCTCAAAATCACCCTAAGCCCAACGAGCTAAAAGTGATGATCTGGGGGCAGAAGTATCCGCAGGTTGCGAAGTGGGCAACAGAGGTGGGAATCCCACTTTTACGCATGGAAGATGGGTTTATTCGGTCAGTTGGATTGGGGTCTAATCTGGTGCCTCCATTGTCGCTTGTGATTGATGATCGTGGGATCTATTTTGATGCTCGTACGCCATCTCGTTTAGAAGATCTATTGCAACACCACAGCTTCAATGATGCAGAATTAGAGATGGCAGATTGTTTAATCACCAATCTTATTGAGAAACATATTGGTAAATACAATGTGGGCAGTGGGGGGGTTACGTTGCCAAACCCTCGGCCTGAGGCGGTTATTTTAATTCCTGGGCAAGTGGAAGAGGATGCCTCAATTCGATTTGGTTCAGAAAGGATTAAAACCAATCTCGAGCTTGTCCAAGCGGTGCGTAAGGAAAATCCGAAAGCCTATCTTATCTATAAACCCCATCCAGATGTTGTCAGCGGGAATCGTAAAGCGATTACGACGATTGAAGATGCGAGAAAATATGTGGATGATGTGGTGATTCATGCGGATATTCTGAGCTGTATTCAAGCGGTGGATGAGGTACATACGATGACATCTCTCTCTGGATTTGAAGCATTGTTACGTAAAAAGAAGGTGACCTGTTATGGAGCACCATTTTATTCTGGCTGGGGATTAACGACGGATAAACAGCTCGTTAATCGACGTACGCGAACTCTCACATTAGCTGAATTAGTCGCTGGTAGTATGCTTTTATATCCTACTTATATTAATCCTGAAACGGGAGAATTAATGAATGCATTAACGGCGTTAACCATTTTGGAGGCGATGCGTAAAGAGCGCCATTCTGAGATTAAAACCCATTGGTTAGAGCGAAAGTGGAATCAATTACGAGCACTCTATCGAGTATATCGGCATTCGCGATAAGCATTTTATGCCTGTTAATCAGGCGTAGAGACATCCTCTAATAATCTAGTAATCTTATTCTTAACCGTTTGCAAATCGTCATCGTATCGAATCGCTAAGTAGATAATGCCGGCTTTTTCTAGGGTGATTCGTTTAACTTCATCGCGAACTTTATAGTTACCTCGATAATGGCCTTGTCCGTGATATTCGATAGCAATGATAGGGTTAAAGCGCTGATTGACGATTAAGAAATCCACTCGTTTAGAATTAATAATGTTAAAAGCGCTAATATTTTTATTTTTCGCCTTAATAATTTCTCCCAGACTGACTTGCGGGTAGATAAAGAAATCACTTTTTAAATCCTTCTGGAGTTCGTTAAATACACGTATCTCGCTGTGATTTAGTAGATTAACGCGATAAAAATCTGAGTTGTGAGCGATATCGATAGACTTACTCTCAACGGATGGGTTTCTATTAAGCGGTGGGATTGGAGGCGTTCGATGTTGTGACGATTCTTCAATCGATTTTTTCATCTCATTGAGTGTATTCTCAATAAATGTTTTTACCTCTTTTATCGTTTCTGGTCGTTTTATAACAATGGCTGCAGCGATCGCTAGCAAAATAACAATTATTAAACTCATTCTTAATCTCTTACTATTAAAAGTCATATGTATGGTATGGATTTGCGGATCGCTTTACAACCGCGTTCAGGCAAATGGGACTTAAGATGAGATGAAGTTCTCTATTTCATTATAGGTATGATAGCCATTTCTATATATTAAGTGCTTGTCCCGCCTTACGGATACTAGGCTCTTACTAGATTTTTTTCTAGTTAGAGGTTTTATATGTCTTTTCAAGTATCAGGGCAGATTTTAAATATATATCAACGTGATGATTTCGTTGATCGCTCCACTGGTGAAGTGACCAAAGGGAAGCATTACATCCAAATCCTTGTGCAAGTTCCACTTGATAACGGTGAAACACGTTTCGAGCAATTCGAAATCGGCACTAAATCCCCCAAAAAATACGAAGAATTTAAAGGTAAAAAGCATATTTTGCCGATCACAATTGGTTTCTGGCGAAACGGTGATCGTGCAGGAATTTATTACAACACTGTTGATTAATAAAGGCCTCTTTCCATGTGTAAGAAATATGACGTTTTTGTTGACTGGATCACCATTAAGCAAACGCATTTAGATAAACAAGGGCAGTTACCAAAGGTAGATGCTGGCTTTGTCCTATCTGTGGGTGAGTTTGATGATGTCCAAGACCAAGAAAATCAGCACTCATTTGATATTGAGAATGAGGATTTTGCACTTGAGTTAAAAAAAGAGGGGTTAAAAAGTGAATGGCTTACTCGTAAGCGTGTCCAGCATCGTGGGAGCTTCGAAACCTCGATCTTGATTTATTGCGATGGAACTACGGTTTTCTTATCTGGAAATGTTGGTCGCTTCAATCGTCCAGATAACCTTTATAACTTAGATTTTCATCAGACAATCAAAAAAGCTAATTGGATTCTTTCCAATAAATACGGATTACCGCCGTTCACCTTTGGGCGAACCTCTACGGCCTATTACCAATCAAAAAACGGTGATAGTAAGCCTGAGAGATTCCGAGAATATGGAGCTGAGATTTCACGACTGGATTTGACGTGTAATTTTTTCACCGGCTCACCGCAAAAAGCATGGCATGTCATCGACGTTTTAAAGAGTAAATCTATGTCGCATGTTAAGTCCAGTGGCACCGCTCACGATACTACAGTCGCATGGGGTCGAAAGGGCGGACGCTTGTACACAAAGGCATATATCAAATCAATCGAGATGTTACGCCATGCCAGAAGCAAGATTCAAAGAGAGAACATTGCTTCATCAGATAGTTATAAATTTGCCCACGATAATGGGCTTGTTCGTATCGAAGTCGAATTGGATAGAAGGACTTTATTAGATACAGGATTAAGAGATATTGAGAATGTGAATATGGCCAAGTTAATAGAGTTGTATGCGGATAAGGTTGACCAGTTGGTTGATCCTCCGAAGTTTGAGATTGAGCGTGTCGAGGTTGAGCTATTCCCAAAGAAGCTCCGAAAGACTGTTGCCATGTGGCTTTCAGGCTTAAATGTTCGTGAGCTTATGAGTCAAGCTACGTTCTATCGCCATCGCCGTGAAATTCTCGATTATGGCGTTGATATCTCAATTAGGTACTGTGCCGAAGATAAAACGAAAAAAGCGCCGATTGTTTCAATCGTCCAGCTTACTTCTGCGCCTCGTCCTGAGTGGTACAGCTTAAAGGATCAACGTGAACGTCCAGCGCTTCGAGTGGTTAACGGTTAGGAGATATAGAAATGAAAAGTTTTAATTTTGATTATGAAAATATTGATGAGCTGTTTGTCCTTCAGTCGTATTTACGTCACAAGGCTGATGATATTCAGATGTATATAGATCGTTTTGATTCTGAGAATAAGAAGCTTGGAATTGGTCGATCATTGACTGGTGAGCAATCACGAGAGATTGATTATGCGCTTAGCATTTTGATACATAATTGTTTTACGGCTAAAGATGGCAATCCTGCAGATATATCTCTTTCTGACTTTTTGGAGTCTAAGACTAGTTATTGCTTACACTGCAATACGCAATATCAAGTCTTTAAGCAAAATGATTGTGATTATCATGCTGAGGTGTTCTGTTGTGAATCATGCGCTAGTCATTATAAGAAGATAGAGAGAGAAATTAGCGATGATAAGCATATTAGCGAATGTGAAGAGCTTTATGATTATGACAATGAGTAAGTCTAATATTCTTGACTTTGTCAAAGAGAATGATATGAAGCTTTTCAAGCATCAGCTCGCAAAAAAGCGTGCTCATATCATCAAGCGTCACCCAGTCATTAACGATAGTGCAAGACTCTCAGAATTACTTAGTCACAAAATATCTAAATATGGCGGTGATTGGATTGATTTTTAAAAGGGGGTGATAGCGTGATACGTCCAGACATGATTACTACAGATTGGGAAGATGAGGAAGATGCTGAAGCATTTTACGATTCTTATTCTGATTACTCACAGGAAGAATGGGACGAACTGGATCTTTTTGGAAATGGTTCAGGTTTTGAATATGACGGTGAGGGATTATATGAAGATGATCCTGACTTACCTTTTTAAGCCTCTAATCATAAGCGCGCGACGACTCACCCAGAGGAGCGCGCGCAATGATTAGTAGCTATTTTATGAAAGGCTTTTTATTCGGCTTTTCAATGTATTCCGCATTTATCTTTGCGGGCTTTGTTGTATGGATAGTTAAGCGTACCGCTAATTATTCCGTACGTTAATTATAGTAACTTTAGGAGTTATTTTATGAAGAAGTTGTATAAACGACTGTTAGGGGTTGGCGTTGTAGGCGCTACTTTTGTTGGCTCGGCGATGGCGCAAGACGCATCATCAATCACAGATGCCTTTGATACGGCACTCACTGAAGGTAAAGCAGCTGCATCTGCTGCAGGCGCTGGAGGTATTGCCTTAGTACTTATTCCGGTTGGAGTGCTGTTAACTCTTGGAATTGTACGAGCTGTTGGACGTAAAGCTTCAGCTTAATCAGTAAAAAAGGAATAGGGGGAAGCTAAAAACTTCCCCTTTTTTTCGTATGAAAGAATACTTAATTTTACAAGGATTGACAGATAGCCAAGCGTTAGAATTTATGCAGGAACTCAGCGTATACAGTGGCTTTGTGCAAGGCGTTATCTGTGCGATCGCTTTTTGGATGATAGTGAGAATGCCATGACTTATGAACGTTTAAAGCAATTTTTGATTTTGTCTATTTGCTCGGTCTTATTGCTCGGTTTGATCGCTGAGGAGTCCAGAGCGCAGATGTGTTTGATGGTTGACGATGGCACTGGTTCCGCTCAAATGGCTAGAAAACCTGGTGGAGGTTGTGAACGTGTATTGGAATCTGATTTTGAAGGATCTGGTACATCAATTACGGGTGGTTTTTCTCTGGGCGATGATGATGAAACTAATTTTTTTTCGGGAACTGGATTGAAGTCTTTCCCGGATTGGGTTACTGATGACATAAAACGAGGGCGTAATGATGATGAGTTTTGCACTAATGTCGTTGAAAATATTGGCGATGATTATTCATGTAATGAAGATGGGCGTTATGCTAAAGGTGCTATTGAAAAGCCTTTTAATAATTGTGATGAGTCTTGGAATGCTAATTTTGAAGCTGAATTAGCAAGTGTAAAAGCTATAGCAGATGCATATAGTCCAGTCGGTCAGCATTGTTTTCTAAGAATTTTTATTCTTAAAGATTCTGTTTCGATTTCTTCTGGTTTTATGACAAGTACGGGTTGTTCTGATGGTGTTGTTGCTACTGCTCGTGTTGATATGCCCAGTGATTTATCTTGTATGTCAATTATTGAAGAGTCTGATTATATTTCAAATGATGATCTCGCTAAAAAGTTTAATGATCTTGATATGAGTGACTTTAAAAATTTGTTGAACTCACCGGCATATGATCAGTATATGGAGGAGTTAGAGAAAATTGGTATCCACTGGACGGGTAAACTCGAAACAGAAAAGAAAAAAGTCGAAGAAAAAATAGATTATCATCCAGACGGTAGTCAATCAGTTACAGAGCTATATGAATCAAAAGAGTATAGCTATAACGGCCAAACCAATTCAAATAATAATAAACTCTATCCGACTGAGGAAAAAACACATTCCACGACCGTTGTTGACGGCAAAATCACGTCCAGTGGCACATCAACAAAACCGGGAAAAGGTGCAGGAGAGGAATCCGGTAATGGTTCAGGTGATGGAGATGGCCCTTTAGATGCCAAAGTAGATGGCAGCCAAATTGGTTTAGGTGAAAGTCCTGAGATTCCTGAGTTATACCAGCAAAAATATAAAAACACGGATTGGGCTGAGATCGTTGAGGATGGATTACAAGATAATCCCATGCTCGATAATTTAAAGGGGATCGGCTCTCAATATACGACCGGTGTATGTCCCAGCTTTGAACAAGAGTTCTTTGGTGAACTAATCGTGATTGATATTCCTTGTGAGTTATTAGATATGATTCGGGCTTTTTTCTTAACTATTTCAACTATTTCAGCATTTTGGATCATCTTTAGGAGGGCGTAATCATGCCTATTTTAATCGCTATTTTTTCTGGTTTAGCCTCGCTCGTTGCTTCGACTGTTCGCAGTATGCTCTTTGCGATTGCACTCACTTTGGCCATTTTTGGCGCTCTTTGGTTCTTTGGAACAGACTTGGCAACGTGGGTTATTGAAAACCTTGTATCGGTTGTAAGTCATTTTATGGGGAAACTTGGTGTCGATCTTCCCAGTTTGGATTTTGATAGTTACATTGCACAGCTCGGGGATTATTCCAATATTGTGGGCTATCTCGGCTTTGGTCAATGCTTACAGATCATCATTTCGGCTTTAATTACTCGATTGATTATTAACTCGATTCCGTTCCTGAAGGTGTAAACAATGATAACGATTATTGAGGGCTTGCCTGGACACGGTAAGTCATATGAGGCCGTTGCGTTCTATATTATTCCGGCCATTGTGAATGATCGCCGGAAGGTTATTACTAATATCCCTCTCAATATTGATAAGTTTGTTGCTGTTTTTGGTGAATATACCCGTGATTTGATTGAGGTACGAACGCCCAAAGGTCTATTTGTAGATAATAAAAACGCTGATGAGGGAGATATTTATATTCCGTTTTCTGATCCGTCGGAGTTTTTAACGGATTGGCGCAATAGCAAGAATCAGGGCCCCATGTTCGTGGTTGATGAGGCACAATTTCCCATGCCAAACACTAAAAGCCCTCGTACTGAACAACTTTTATTAATGGCTACCATGCACCGGCATCATGGCCAAGACTGGGTATTGTTATCACAGATCAGAGGGCAGATATATACAAAAATTGCAGCGCTCTCTGAAGCGGTTATAAGAGTTCGTAAAAAAACATTTTTAGGGTTTTTAGGGGATCGTTCTAGTTATTGGCGCTTTCTTTATCCTAGCTATGGTTTAAAAGATCGTGATTATGTTAGAAAGGAAACACGCAAGTATAAAGAAGCCTTTTTCCCGTTTTATAAATCTCATACTCATAGTGATGGCGCTGTGGTTGAGCATACTGGTTATGAGAAGGGCATGAGCTTTAAGCTAATCATTTTATTCTCTCTGGCACTGGTGATTTATTCGGCATATGCCTATTTCAGTTTCTCGGGCACATTTTTTGGTGATGATCCTGATGTTATCACGGCTGAAATATTTGAGGATGATATCGCTTTCGATGAGTCAGTAGATCCATCGGTTGCCATATCTCAAGAAACTTACCCTGAAGATGTTAGTCTTAAGCCTGATGCAGTCGCCACCGAAGAAAAAACAGAATCCTATGTCTTAGATAATTACGTTGATATTAAGAGGGATGTTATTAAGCGAGATACAGCCAAGACCATTGAAGAGGTGAAACGGCCACCACTTGATAAACATAAGATCTATTATTCGGGCAAGCATGAGTATAAAGATAAGTTAAGCTATGTCTTTGACGTGTACGAGGGATTGTCAGTTGTGCAGATGACTGGAGAGCAGATAGGGCATCTTAATTACTCAATCAGGAAGCTCAATGATTGTGTCTTTCTGTTCGACCACCCAAATGGCTCTGATCCGTTCTATGTAACGTGTCATAAGCCAATCTTTAATAAGAATGATGTCGAGTCGGTTGATGACTCCGCTATTAATGGTGGCTTTTCGCTTTAGGTCTGCGATAATTGGAACGTGTGCACTCTGAAAAGAACTTCTCCGTCCCCGCCAGCCTTCCATGAAACTCTTCAGGATGGAAAAATTTGCTTTAGCAACAATAAACGCCTTGCGTTTATGCGCATACAGTCTTTCTTGCGTACTGGAGGCTTTCAAGCTACGGAGCTTTTCCTTTCGGCCGTGATGGATAGATTCATGTCCTAACAAATATCTTTGCAGAAGCAGGGAAGCATTTTCGATTTTTCGGGATTAGCAGAGTAGGCGGGTGCCAGTAATACCCGCCTTTTTTCTCAATTTGAGAATCCTATAGACTCAATTTTTCCGCCTAAACATAGGCATTTCCTGCGTTTTCAGCGTTTCGAGCCTCATTTCTATCTTTTCGGCGTTTTTGATCATATAGAGTTCAATTTTTAGCTGAATATCTCTCGAAAGTTCTTTGATGGGTTTATCTAGCAGACTGCTTAAATAGTTCGGGCTGATATTGATATCGTAAGCAAATGCCCATTTTGGTGTATCGGCTAAAATAATTAGCTCTTTAACTTTCATATCCATTGATGCTATTTAAACTCCTTAAAATCATTTTTTGATGCACTGAAGGCCGGTTCTGTAGAAACAGTTTCCGTTACTGGCGGTTCGATCACGTCCAGTATCTCTTTTTTAATATGTTCGGCGATTTTTGCATCATTCTTATAATGTAGTGCTACATATTTTATACCGGCTTTGGTCAATGCGATCTCTTTGACTTGATCCCGTGTTTTGTAATTGCCTTGAAAATGACCAGAGCCATGATATTCTACGGCCATAACAGGGTTAAAGCTGGTATCTACAATAAGAAAATCAACACGCTTTGAGTTGATTATATTGAAAGCACTAATATTATTCCGATCTGTGCGGATAATTTCCCCAAGACTGACTTGCGGATAAATTAGGTAGTTTGTATTTAACTCTTTCAAGCCTCTAATCAATGCCTTATACGCTTTTTGTTCGCTTTGATTTAAAAGCCCTTGAGCGTAAAAACGTCCTTTTTTTGCAATGCTGACAGATTTATTGTCTTTGGCACTGCCACCTTTAATAAGTGGTTCGAGGGCCTTTAATGCTCCAATGATTATAACTAGGGCGATAATCAGCTTAAAGTCTATCGCTTTAAAAATAAGATTCAAAGAGTCCATTATTTACTATTCCTTTTTATCCGTGCTGTGGATTAAATCTTTCACAGCATCATCGAGATAATTATCTAATGTGTAATTAACAAGTTCAGTCCAGGTAATCATTTTCCCACTCTTATAAGAAACCTCTAAAGCTAGTCGGTCTAGTTTACGTTTCCGCTGGTCGTTAACGTGTAGTGTTGTTGCTTTGCTCATAATATGTTCTCAATCTTAAATGAGATAGTTTACCTATAAATACATAGTATATTACAGTTATAGCTTTACAAGCCTATAGGTTCATGCTAAGTTTTACATTATTCATAGTTCTATAGCTGTATAGAACAAGTTTTAAATTCCTTAGTGAGATCCAGTAATCGTTTTTAGGCGAACATGCCTGACTTAAGATGAGATGAAGTTCTTCTTTTTTTTGTAGATCAGACCGCCATTTCTATATATTATGTTAAATTATTGAGATGGCACTATAGACACCATTAACGATCAGAGTAGACAGATCAGATTTCCTCTTATTCTATCTGTATTACCTATGCCCCACGGCTTGGATTCGTTTTCAAGATTAATGCATGACCCATTCGCTAAAACTTTTCAACCAGAAGAAATAACTAATGACTATATTCAGAAAGGTTTCAAAAAATTCTTACTAATCTGACTAATCCATTATGATTAGTCAGCGTTTATTTGAGCTTGATGGAGAGCTTACTAAGATCTCTTAATCCTGAGATAAAAAACCTCCCAAATTCTGCATAATTCCTACGGCGGATACTACACTTGTACTAATAAAGGTTATTAAGGTGATCCATAGAGCTCAGTTGGCATGCTTTTATAGAATGATTAAAAATAGCTCTAAAGGATGAGTGATTGTCGGATGAAAACGCAACTAACTGCCAAAAATTTGACATAGATCGGGGTTTAAATGAAAAACTGCCAAGTTTTAGCGTTTTTAAGAATTTTCTACTACACTTATTTTCACCGAATGACAATAATACTTAATAATTAGATCAGCATTCGATCAACGAGATAATTGAATTAATTGCGCCGGTCATACAAGGAAAATGTGTGGCCGTTCCTGTGGAAACGGAGGTTAGGAATGTATGCGTTAAAAGAGACGTTTGCGGTAAATGATAATGTGATAGACTTGCGAACTAAAATTTTAGAGAAACGAAGTGCGTTATACCGCAGAGCGAAGCCATTACTTGAGAAAAAAGGCTATCTGATTTGGAATGAAGGTGATGAACTTCATCTAATCACCTCAGTTGGTGAATTAAATGACTTTTTCTATGATTATATCCTCGAATAGCGTATTATAGAGGTCATATTAATCGAGAATCCTCTCGATAACAGAACATCCAAATTTCTGTTATTTATCTTTTTCCTACATGCAAATGTATGATAATTGACTCTCCTGTCTATTGCATAGATAACAGAAAAACGCCCCAGATGAGCAATCATTTGGGGCACTTTTTTGTCTGTGTTTTGGAGTTAAAGTTTGGACAACGTTTAACGATTGACGACATAGCACGGAACATACTCTTTCCCGGGGAGTTTCATGCGCTGCTGATCCACAAAATCACGCAACAATTCATCCATCATCTCCATCAGTTCAGGATCGCCATGCAGTTGGAATGGCCCTTTTTCTTCAATGGCTTTTACCCCAAAATCTTTAACATTTCCTGCAACAATGCCTGAAAATGCCTGACGAAGCGATGCCGCAAGCTCTGCTTTTGGCTGATTAAGGTGAAGATTGAGCGCAGCCATATTTTCATGAGTCGGCTCAAACGGAACTTGAAAATCGGTGGTGATTTTAAGTGACCAGTTATAGCAAAATGAGTCGCCCCGGCCACGGCGATTTTCCTTCACCCGTGGCATCGCATTCTTCATTTTGCGCGCAACCTCTGCCGGATTATCAATAATAATCTCATAGAGCGCTTGTACTTCTTTACCTAAACTGCGCTCAATAAACCGATCGAGTGTACGGAAATATTCTTCACTCTCTTTAGGGCCTGTTAAAATGACCGGCACATGAATCTTGCGGTTTTCCGGCATCAGGAGAATGCCCAAGATATAGAAAAACTCTTCCGCCGTACCAACACCACCGGGGAAAATCACAATACCATGGCCAAGACGCACAAACGCTTCAAGGCGTTTTTCAATATCCGGCATAATGACAAGTTCATTCACTAATGGGTTTGGTGGTTCAGCTGCAATAATCGAGGTTTCGGTAATCCCGATGAAGCGCCCTTCTTTATAGGATTGTCTTGCATGGCCAACCGCTGCGCCTCGCATCGGCGCTTCCATCGCTCCCGGTCCACAACCGGTACAGATATTGAGATGACGCACACCCAGTTCTTGCCCAACTAATCGGCCATAATCATATTCTGATTGATTAATTGAGTGCCCGCCCCAACAGACCACAATGCTAGGATCTTGCGCTGCATGGAGCGCGTTGGCATTGCGTAAAATAATGAACACAATGTCGGTTAATAGCGAGCTATTTCGCACGCCATTATTACTATATGAGCGGTAACTATCGGTCGCCGCCTTTATAAATAAAATATCGCGAAGTGCTGAAAAGAGATTCCGGCGAATAACGTCGGTCAGTTCCCCATCAACAAATACCTCAGTCGGCGGATTAATAAGATGGAGTTTAATGCCCCGTTCGGTGCGCATCAATTCCACATCAAAATCTTTAAAACGATCGAAAAGTTCGCGAGGATCATCGGTTTGGCTTCCGGTATTGAGTACCGCTAACAGACAATTGCGAAAAAGTTGATATAACTCGCCATCGGCCGTACTTTTTAAAATGACGCTCTCGATGTGGGATAACAGGTCCATCGATCCCACGGGTGGGTAGATAAAACATTGATTAGAAGCAGTCAATTCTCTTCTCCTCTTGTGCATGATGCCCCAATCCTGAGGCAATTTCATCGTTCTAAACTATTTTTCGTAAAAAATCCTATGATAGCACCGATGGGCGTGTACGGGAATGCTTACATCAAATAATTACCTCGATGGAGATCAGCTCAGAGCGGTTTTTAATGGGTTAAATCGGGGTCTTATCGGATTTAAGGCGAATGACTAAATATTCCGACTCAGTGCCAATACGGATTTTTGCGCCCCAAATGCCAATCCCAGAGCTAACGATAAAGGTACTATTATTGATCGTTTCCATCCCGTGAGTGAGATGATATATTTTCTCAGTAAGCCATGAATAGGGCCAAATTTGCCCGCGATGAGTATGGCCAGAAAGTTGCAGTGTAATCGGGTGTTTCGCGACTTCCTCTACGCCAAACGGTTGATGATCCATCACAATAATCGGCTTATCAATATGATCCGGCAACAGCTCTTCTAAACGGTGCCTTTCATAATGGGTTCGATCATCGCGCCCGATGAGATAGAGCTCATCATTAATGATCGTCCCTTCATCAATTAAAAGCTGTATGCCGAGCGCTTGTAAAAAGGCAATATTCTCTGTGCGCGACTCGATATATTCATGATTTCCCAATACGCCGTAGAGACCAAAACGGCTTTCGATTCGATCAAATTCGGCTTTAATGGTCTTAAAATCGATGGAATGAAGGGAGTGATCAATAATATCGCCAAGAAGCAGCACAAAATCAGGATTTTCTTGATTAATGAGATCGACCCATTCGGCAAGCTCGTCCGCCTTCACCAAGTGCCCCAAATGCAGATCGCTCAGCGCCACAATCGTGTATGTTTCTGTAAGGTCTTTTTCGGTAATAACGCTATATTCCACCCGCTTTTTCTGGTGATATTGGTGATTGCCATACAGGGTTAAACCGATCATACATCCCGCTACTAGGATAAAAACCCCGAGATTTCCTTCCTTACCGATCCAGCTTTTCAGCGTGCGAGGATGAATCCAGCCGGTAAAATGATTGCAAATGCGAAAGAGATCCCAACAAATGGTGAGTAGCAAAACATAAACCATCATAATGATCCAACCTGCGCCCCATTCCGATAAAATCGCCTCGACCGGATTGGGTATCACATTGGGGAAAAAGCGTGTGCTAACAATGGTAAAAGGCCATGCGAGAGTAAAGAAAACGCCCGCAATTTTAGTCAGTTTACGGAGTAATCCTTTTGGTGCGAGGTGTGCGAGCCGATACCATAAATAGATGCTCAGAAGCATTATCATCGCTAGCATAAAATAGAATACGAGCACGTCTGTTATCCTTTTTCT
>JAAZCI010000091.1 GCA_012513365.1 Lysobacteraceae bacterium | reverse complement strand
TTCCATCATTAAAAGTGAGTAGATCACTTCATTCACTCCAGCTGCGCCAAGTGCGTGACCGGTAAGTGATTTGGTTGAGGTCAGTTTCGGGAATTTATCGCCGAATACTTTATTGATCGCGCGAACTTCCGGTAAGTCACCAGCGGGGGTTGACGTGCCGTGTGCGTTGATGTAATCGATTTCGCCATCAACGGTAGCAATCGCTTGACGCATACAGCGTTCAGCGCCTTCACCGCTTGGGGCAACCATGTCATATCCATCAGAAGTTGCGCCGTAACCGGTGATCTCTGCATAGATTTTTGCGCCGCGAGCAAGAGCGTGTTCAAGTTCTTCAACCACCACGATTCCGCCACCGCCTGAGATCACAAAGCCATCACGATCTTTATCGTAGGCACGTGAAGCAACGGAAGGATTGTCATTGTATTTTGATGAGAGTGCGCCCATCGCGTCAAACATCGCGCTCATGTAAGGGTGAAGTTCTTCACCGCCGCCGGCAAATACGATATCTTGTTTACCGAGTTGAATCTGTTCAACGGCATTTCCGATACAGTGTGCTGAGGTTGAGCAAGCGGAACTGATAGAGTAGTTCACGCCTTTAATTTTGAAAGGTGTCGCTAAACACGCTGACACCGTTGAGCCCATGGTACGAGTGACCATGTATGGTCCAATACGGCGTGTAGAGCCGTTTTTGCGTAGAGTATCGATCGCATCGATTTGGTTTTTCGTAGATGCACCGCCTGAGCCGACGATAATTCCGGTGCGCTCATTTGAAACGAGCTCTTCAGGTAATCCTGCATCTTCGATCGCTTGTTGCATTGCAATGTAAGCATATGCGGCAGCGTCTGCCATAAAGCGGTAGGTTTTACGGTCAATCAACGACGGAAGGTCAATGTCGAGTGCGCCGTGAACTTGGGAACGAAAACCCATCTCAGCCATCTCTTCAGAGAACTTGATACCAGACTTCCCCTCTTTAAGAGACTCTAGTACCTCCGCTTTGTTGTTACCGATGCTTGATACAATACCAAGGCCTGTGATAACGACACGTTTCATTATAGTTTAACTCCTAAATTTATTAAAAATTCTCTGTTGATGTGAAAAGACCTACTTTTAAGTCTTCACCAACATAAATTTCTTTTCCATCAACTTCCATAGTCGCATCCGCGATTCCCATGGTAAGTTGTCTTAAAATAACACGTTTCATATGGATTCTATAGGTTATTTTTTTGGCAGTAGGGAGCACTTGACCAGAGAATTTTACCTTCCCAGCACCAAGTGCACGGCCGCGACCTTGACCGCCTTTCCAGCCTAAATAGAAGCCAACGAGCTGCCACATTGCGTCTAAACCAAGACAGCCAGGCATGACGTTATCGCCAACGAAATGGCATGGGAAGAACCAAAGATCGGGGCTAAGATCAAATTCAGCAGTGATCGAACCTTTATTGTATTTACCACCATCTTCGGTGATTGAGGTGATGCGATCGAACATTAACATCGGAGGCATGGGAAGTTGTGCGTTGCCTTCGCCAAAAAGATTACCTTGTGCGCATTCGATTAACTCTTCACGAGTAAAGCTTGATTGTTTAGTCACTATTCGTTCCTATCTTTATATATAAGTTGTACGGGTAGGGATGACAGAGCCCCTGTATGCAAGACCCCTAATATTATCATTCCCTTAGGTTTAATTTAAGATAAAAGTCAGAAATTCCCTCTTTTGCCCACGTCCTCATAATGGTGTGGTTTGGTGTGATTTCAATCTTTTACCTAAAAAGAAATTTTTATGGATTGCGATCAAAATTTTAATGTTGCGAGTTAACGCTTCCGTTTCAATTCGATCGCAAACCCCTTAGTCGTAGAGACTTTTCTCGCCTTCAGGACGAGATTTAAAACGTCGGTGCGCCCAGAGATATTGCTCCGGTGCTTCCATAATCCACGCTTCAAACATCTGATTGAGGCGTAAAGTATCGGCCTCTAAATCATCCGTTGGGAAGTTTTCGAGCGGGGCTAAGAATTTAACATGATATTTGCCATTTTTACGAATGCAAAAATAGGGCAAGGCTCTCGCTTTTCCTAAACGGGTGAGCGTTGAGGTGGCGGTAATGGTGAGGGCATTCACCCCAAAAAAAGGGATAAAGACGTGATCGATATTGCCGTAGTTTTGGTCGGGCGCATACCAGATAAGATCCCCTTTACGTAGCAGTTTAATCAGGCGGCGCGTCTCATCGCGGGTGATGGGCTCAAGGCCTGATTGATCAAAGCGCATCTGATATTGCACATGTTCATAATATTCATTTTCATGCGGGCGATACATACCGCGTACCGGTGTCATGAGACTCACTCCTCGTCCCCCAATCTCAAGTGGGCAAAAGTGAGCGGTTAACAGCAGCGCGCCTTGGCCACTTTCGCGGAGTTTTTCCACATGCTCAAGGCCTTCGTAGACAAAGAGCTTTTTAATTTGACGATCCGGCTTCCACCACGCCACAATTACCTCAAAAATCCCCATGCCCATCGCACGGAAATTGGCTTTCACAAGGGCTTTTTGCTCATCTTTCGAAAGATCGGGGAAACAGAGCTCAATATTGCGCTCAACAATGCGCCGACGGCTTTTCGCGACATAATAGGAGGCGCGCCCAATTTGGCGACCTAGCCAGAGCAGAAAGGGCATCGGCAGGAGCGCTACCCATTTGGCACAAAAAATTCCAAAGGCGAGGAGCTTATGATCAGAGGCCTTTGGTGGAATACGGTTACTCATACACAAATCACGCGGGATCGTTATCGATCCTATAAAATAAAATGATTAAAACAAATTATGATATCACACTCTTTAGGTGAAAAAATGGTCATTGTATTTGAGGACGGAATCTATGCAAAAATCAAATGGTTAATTTTTAGACGCAAGAGAAATATGTGATGGAGTGCCAATTATGGTCTATAATAATCTCAAAATTTCTATCTTTGGTGGGCGGTGACGGGTAATTCTCAACAGGGTTGCCAGGTTCTCGCCCTTCAATTATCCATTATTTTTAGTGAACCATTATGAGTGAAAAGAAAGTATATAGACTAATTTACGTCGATACGGACGAAGCAGCCATTACCCGATTAAAGCAGATTATCCGTACCTACGGCATAAATAGTGATCTTTTAATCGATGTCGCGAGTTTTAGCCAGCTTTCTGATATTGATCAACATATCCAGACTCAAGGGTGCGATCTGCTCTTGTTAAAACACGCCGAGGGTCTTCCTTCGGTGAAAGAGGTGAGTGCGCTAGTTGATGTTACCAATGTGTCGATCTTCTCAATTGTTAATAAAGGCGAGCTTGAAGCGGGCCAATTCTTGCTTGAAGAGGGGGCTGATTTTGTCACCACGCTCGCAACGCCCAATGCACTCTATAAATATGTGGTTTACTCCCTTCATACTCGAAAAGTGCGCCTTGATTTTCGTGAAACGAAACGGGAATTAGTACAACTTCGAGAACAATCGGAACAGTTTTTAAGTAAAACTAAAAATGCCATCGCGTACTCCACCGATGGACTTTTTGTTTACGCCAATGAGGCCTTTTTAGATCTCTTTGGGATCGAAAACGCTGAGAAACTCTCGGGTATTTTACTGCTTGATCTATTTAGCCCCAATTACCTCTCCGAGTTTAAGAAAGTGAACCGTAAGGTGAGCCGTTCAGAAAAACCGGTTGAACAGAAAGGGGAATTTAAAAATCTGAAAACAGGTGCGCTCTTTAGCCATGATTACATTGCCCGCATGGTCAATTATGAAGGGGAGATGCGTCTTGAGATCTCAATTCCAGTATTGGATGAAGATCAACCGGCGCCAGCGACAACTGTACAGGATGGTGCTTCAGGGGGCGTACGCGTTCCGACGAAACTTGATTTTATCAAATCGATTAAAAATGATTTAGGGTCAGGCAACTGGCTTCTTTGCGTCACCATGACCGACTATCTCCGCATTTGGGGGCAAAAAGGGGTGGAAGCCTTTGAGAGCTATTTCCAAGGCGTGATGAGTAATATTAAAGGTCAATTCCACGATCTTAATATGGTGCGTTACAGTGCCGGCGCGTTATTGATGGTTATTAATGATTGTGATATCACCACGATCGACCGAATCGGCAATACCATCTCCAATACCGTGCGTAGCCATGTGCTCGAATTTAACGGTGAAGAGATTCAGTCAGAGAGTGATTACACCTACACCAGTTTAGCGATTCAAGAAGATCAAATTTTTGATGCGCTTCGTACCATTGAACGTAACTCGCGCATCATTCCGGCAGAGCTTATTGATCAAACCGGCGCGGTGGTTGAGATCGAAAGTACGGAAGATTTAGAGGGCGATAACCTCGGGGTCTTCTCGGTGCTTGGCGATGCACTTAAAGAGAATCGCGTTAAAGTGGCCTTTAGTCCGATTTCAGGCTTTAGTGGCGAAGCGAAAGATCGCTATCTTGCTGAATATGAAATTTATGATGCAAACGGCAATATTTTATCGTGGAACAAAGCGCATCTTTACGGCTTAAGCAACCCCGCAGGGGGCGAACTTGACCTACTTATTTTAAATACTGCACTTGCACGGGTTGCCGAGCCCGGTAATGAAGAGAAAGAGGTCTTTTGCCTATTAACGGCGCGCATTGTGGATGAAAAAGAGATGGCCAATCGCGTCTTTAGCGCCATTGAAGGCAAATCGATTGTGGTTGGAATCAATAAAGATCTACTGACAACCAACCGTGAAAAAGCATTAACGTTCCTCCGCGATATGAAAGCGCGTGGCATTAAAGGGGTGCTCTATGGTGGCGATAACGAAGATTTTGTTGATGAGATTTTAGAAGGCTTAAACTTTGTCGATTATGTGACCCTTGCATCGAACTTTGTATCGCGCTTGAGCCGTTTAACCGATCGCCGTATGAAAGAGAAAATCGTGTCGCTTTTTAGCGATATTGAAAACCGCAACGTAATGCTAATGGCAGAAGGGGTAGACAATCCATCGGCGATGGCGATGGTGTGGGAATATGCGATTCCTCTGGCAAGTGGGCGCATGCTCGGACAGCCGTCGGACAGTCTTGATTTTGATTTCGACCAAATGGTGATTTAAATAATGATACAGTGGTTAAAACGCTTTTCACTGCTTACGCTACTGCTGACCTTTTTGGTGGGCTGTGGCTTTCATCTGCGCGGGAATATTGCATTGCCGCCTGAGTATCAAACACTCTATGTGACGAGCAATAATAATTTAAACGATAGTTCCAATATGGCCAATGTGATTAAAACTCGCTTAGGCCGAGCACTTCGCGTGGTGGATACGCCTGAAGATGCCGATCTATATGTCTCTATCGAGGAGAGCTATCATTCGCGCACGCTCGCGAGTAACGCCGGCGGTGAAACCCGTGAATATACGCAAACCTATGTGGCCGATGTCAAAGTGACGGATCGAAACGATGAGATCGTTTTGGATCAAGTCTTCCAAAAGAGCAAGGCCTTCACTCATGCTGAAAGCGATGTATTAGGACGCGCAGCGAGTGAAAATCAATTGAAAAAAGAGTTAGCCGACGAGATGGGAATGATGTTTGTGCGTCGTCTCAGCGCGGTATTAAAATCGACCCCCAATCAACCTTTGAAAAACTAGAGCGTGAAAAAGGATTTTCGCAAGAATGAATGATGTACAGGCGTACCAAGATCTACGCAATATTGAGATCACTAAAGTAGGCATTAAAGGGCTTAAATTGCCGCTTGTTTTTGTTAACGATACGGTCAAAAATCACACCGTGATGGAAGCTGAGCTCACCGTTAATCTACAGGCGGAGCGTAAAGGCACTCATATGTCGCGTTTTATTGAGACGTGGCACAATTTTACCGATGAATTTTCCCTTGCGCGCGTTGACGAGCTGCTCGATCAACTCATTGAGCGTTTAGATGCGGAAAATGCGCAGTGTCATATGGCTTTCCCGCTCTTTTATGAGCGTATTTCGCCGGTGACAAATGTCGCGAGCATTATGGATTTTGAGTGTGAAATCCGCGCAGATAAACGTCGTAATCTCTATGAGCTTACCTTGATGGCGCCAGTAACAAGCCTCTGTCCGTGCTCTAAAGAGATCTCGCGCTTTAGTGCGCACTCACAACGTTCGCATTTGAAGATTAAGCTTCGCTTTAAAGATGCCACATCAATTGGCGCATTTTCGATCGACAAGATGCTCCACGCGATGGAAGATATTGGTTCATCCAAACTCTATCCGCTTTTGAAACGTGAAGATGAGAAATATGTGACCGAGCACGCTTATGATAATCCCAAATTTGTGGAAGATCTGGTGCGTGATCTTGTGTTAATCTTAAAAGAGCGCGAAGATTTAGCGTCGTTTACGGTGGAATCTGAGAATTTTGAATCGATTCATAATCATCAGGCGTACGCGGAAATCGTCTACTCATTTGAATAACCAATTAGGATAGCTCTATGATTGAATCGGATCGTTTAATGGTCAGTGGTGATTCACTGCCTGAAGAAAAGGTAATTGATCGGGCGATACGCCCCCAAACCTTAGACGATTACACGGGGCAATCGAGTATCCGTGAGCAGTTAAAAATATTTATCCAGGCGGCAAAAAACCGTGAAGAGGCGCTCGATCATGTGCTTCTTTACGGCCCGCCAGGTTTAGGGAAAACCACGCTTGCGCACATTATTGCCCACGAGATGGGAGTCGGTTTGCAACAAACCTCTGGCCCTGTCTTGGAAAAACCGGGTGATTTAGCGGCGATTTTAACCAATCTTCAAGAAAATGATATTCTCTTTGTCGATGAGATTCACCGCTTAGGCGCCGTTGTCGAAGAGGTGCTCTATCCTGCGATGGAGGATTTCAAACTCGATATTATGATTGGTGAAGGGCCGGCAGCCCGTTCGATTCAGATCGATCTGCCACACTTTACCTTAATTGGTGCCACCACGCGGGCGGGGCTACTCTCCTCACCGCTTCGGGATCGCTTTGGCATTGTGTCGCGCCTTATGTTCTATTCCCATGAAGAGCTCACCACCATTGTCAAACGCTCGTCCAATCTTTTAAATGTGGCGATCACCGATGATGGCGCTCATGAGATTGGTCGCCGTTCACGGGGAACCCCTCGAATTGCCAATCGCCTGTTACGCCGCGTTCGAGATGTGGCCGAAGTGAAGGGAAATGGCAACGTCACCAGTGATATTGCCGATACGGCGCTGAATATGCTCGATATCGACAAATATGGCTTTGATGAGCATGACCGTAATTTTCTTCGCTTGATTGTGGAAAAGTTTGATGGCGGCCCCGTTGGAATCGACACACTTTCAGCAGCGCTTGGGGAAGAGAAAGGAACGCTCGAAGATATGATTGAGCCATTTCTCATTCAAGAAGGCTTTATTATGCGCACCCCTCGCGGACGCGTTGCGACCAAAACCTGTTGGGAATATTTTGGATTAACCCCTGACGGAGAATAGTTTTACCGATCGAATCTCGTAAGGAAACGATATGACTCAACCGGATTTTTATGCAGCGGTGGGCAAGGCCCTTTATGAAACCGATGTCGCCGCGAAACTGTCGCAAGTCTATGCGCTGTATGATGCTATTACTAAGGGTGAGATTGCGCCCTATGAAGCCGATGATTTAACTGAAATTTTTCCTTCAGGCCGGCCGGAAAAGCCGGAGCTTGTCTCCCCGCGGGATGTGCCACGCCGTAAAATTGGCTCAAAAGAGGGCGTGCATGCGCTCATTCATTCCATCTGTCACATTGAATTTAACGCCATTAATTTGGGGCTTGATGCGGCGTATCGCTTTCGTTCAATGCCGGAGCGTTTTTATCACGATTGGCTTTTGGTCGCGAAAGAGGAAGCGGATCACTTTTCGATGTTGGCGGATTATCTAACCTCGGTGGGGTCAAGCTATGGCGCGTTTACCGCGCACAATGGTTTGTGGGATTCGGCGGAACGTACCGCTCACGACCCGCTTATTCGCATGGCGCTGGTGCCAAGAGTGCTTGAAGCGCGCGGCCTTGATGTCACTCCCGGGATTATTAATCGCCTCAAAGAGGTGGGGCAAACCGGTGTGGTTGCCATGCTTGAACGAATTGTGCGAGAAGAGGAAGGGCATGTAATAATCGGCAATCGCTGGTATCAATATCTCTGCCGTGAGCGAAATCTCGACCCAAAAGAGACCTTTTTTAGCTTGCTTGATGAGTATGAGCAGACCATTCGCGCGCCGATTAATACCGAAGCTCGACTTCGTTCTGGATTTACCGAAGAAGAGATCGCGCTGTTGTTAGAGTCGATCGATCTATAACGATCTTCCCACCGCTATTTAAGAGTAAGAGGATGCAATGAACGCCATTCAATCACAATTATTATCGCTCACCGGTAAAGTGTTTATCGGGATTTCGGGGCTATCGCTTACAGAGGAAGAGGCAAGCTGGCTACGCTCAGAGAAAGTGGGTGGCGTGATTTTATTTGCGCGAAATTATGAGTCGAAAGTGCAGTTAAAAGCGCTCACCGATTCGATTAAAGCGGTGCGTTCAGAACTTCTTATTTCAGTAGATCATGAAGGCGGGCGCGTGCAACGTTTTCGAGAGGGGTTTACTCAAATCCCGCCAATGCGAACGCTCGGCGACGCTTATGATTTTGATCCTGATAAAGCGTTACTAGAGGCGGCAGAGTACGGCGAAACGATCGGGCGGGAGCTACTAGACGCGGGGGTTGATTTTAGTTATACGCCGGTATGTGATCTTGATTTTGGGCTCAATAGCGCCATTGGTGATCGCGCGTTTCATTATGATCCGTATGTGGTGGCAAAACTTACCACAGCGCTCCATCAAGGGCTTAACAGGGCGGGATCCGTGGGGATTGCAAAACATTTCCCGGGGCATGGATATGTAGCCGCTGACACGCATTTAGAGACGGCGCGCGATACGCGAACCCTCGATGAGCTGTGGCAATTTGATCTTATTCCATTTCGTGAAATTATTAACGCCGGCATTGAAGGGGTGATGCCGTCGCACATTATTTATGATGCGATCGATCCGGATTATAGTGCGGTGTCATCGAAAAAATGCATGACGTTTCTGCTGGAAGAGCTCGACTTTCAGGGCGTTATTATTAGCGATGATCTCGATATGAAGGCGGCGGATGCGCTTGGCGATGTGCATGAT
>JAAZCI010000090.1 GCA_012513365.1 Lysobacteraceae bacterium | reverse complement strand
TGCTGAAGCGCTTTTAAGTCTACATCGAGCTGATGATTCTCTTTGGTGAGTACTTTATTTTGCTCATCGATTTTAAAGATGCTCTCCGAGGTTTTCATAATCTCGGTAATCCGGCTCTCAAGCTGCTCTTGGGCGGTTTTACTCTCCGCAAGCTCACTTTCTAGGGTTTTAATAATGCTCTCTTGCTCGGTGATTTTTGTTTTATAAGTTTCTACCGCTTTTAAATCTTCGCGCGCTTTTTCAACAAGATCGCGAGCCACGGGCTCATCCATTAAAAAACGTTGATGCATCCACCCTGTTACCCCGCCTGAATAGCGGATTTGTACAAATTGCCCACGGCGAGAAATCTCTTCCACCGGCGTTCCTGAATCGAGCATTTTTTGAATACGGAAACTATCGCCTGATCCTGCACGCACGGGCGCTTCGAGTTGGTCACTCACATAGAGCTGTTTTGCTTCTGCGCCGACAACAAGTACCATCGCCAAAGTGATCATGCTAATCAATCGTTTCATATCCCATCCTATTTGTTTCGATTCGGTGAAAATTGTTTAGAAGAATTTTGATATTATACACATAAATTTTGCAATAACCTATGGTTAAGCGCCCTTTTTCACCCCAAACTTGAGAAAAATCCGCATAAAAAAGAGCGATCCCAATCCGTTTGATTGACGAATCAGGAATCACTCTTTTTACAGTGTGTAGAGATCTCTCTTTTAATTCTGTTCTTTCATTAAGCGGTTTAAACGAGCCACAAATGCCGATGGATCGGGAAGTTGCGCGCCCTCTAATAATAGCGCCTCTTCATAGAGAAGTTTCGCTAAATCACTCTGTTTATCGCTCTCTTTTTCCGCTTCAAAGGCTTTAACAATAAAGTGATCGGGATTGATCTCAAGCCAAGGTTTCACCTCGGGCACTTCATGGCCTGCCTCTTTTAAGAGCTTCTCAAAATGTCCGCTCAGTGCCATCTCATTACGCACTAAACAGGAGGCTGAATCGGTTAAGCGTTTTGAAATTTTCACCGACTCCACTTCATTTTTAAGCAGGGTTTCAAGCGAATCCACTAAGGATTTCTCTTCTGCAGATAGAGGTTTTTCTTCCTTGTCCGCATCTTCTTTAGCATCATCGCCATCGAGATTGATATCGCCTTTGGCAACGTTTACAAACGCTTTATCTTGATATTCATGGAGGAAGCCCATCATCCAATCATCGACCACATCGGTCATTAGAATCACTTCAATGCCTTTTTTCTTGAAGATCTCAAGGTGCGGGCTATTTTTCGCGGTGTTGAGTGAGTCGGCAGTGATGTAATAAATCTTATCTTGCCCCTCTTTCATACGCTCAATGTATTGATCAAATGATACGGTCTGCGCATCGGTTTCCGTCGATGAGAACCGTAATAGGCTTGCGATCTTATTGCGATTGGAGAAATCCTCCCCAAAGCCCTCTTTTAATACCCGTCCAAACTGCTCCCAGAAGGTCTGATATTTCGCTTCATCTTGCGCCGCTAATGATTCAAGCATCGAGAGCGAACGGCGCGTGAGTCCTTGGCGAATCGCATCGATGGTTTTCGACGATTGTAAAATTTCGCGGGAGATATTGAGCGGTAAATCTTGCGTATCCACCACCCCTTTCATAAAGCG
Organism: Lysobacteraceae bacterium; assembly: GCA_012513365.1. Classification (GTDB taxonomy): domain Bacteria; phylum Pseudomonadota; class Gammaproteobacteria; order Cardiobacteriales; family Wohlfahrtiimonadaceae; genus CALZBJ01. Next base: position 991 of record JAAZCI010000090.1, on the reverse strand, counting down.
GAGATAGCGTGGAATCAGTTTATCCGAGCCATCCATAATGAAAACGCGCTGAACATAGAGCTGTACGCCATATTCGACGTTTTGATCCCAAAGCCCCATCGGCGCAACGGATGGAAGATAGAGGAGCGATGTATAACTATGATTACCCTCAACGCGGTTATGCGACCATGAGAGCGGATCCTGATAATCATGGGTGAGCGATTTATAAAACTCGACGTACTCCTCATCTTTAATCTCAGAGCGCTCCCGCTGCCAGAGCGATGTGGCTGAGTTCACCTGCTCGATGGCCACTTCCGTCTCAAATTCGCCCTCTTTGCCTTCAACCGGCACCTCTTTTTCCACCTGCATCATAATGGGATAGGCAATATGATCGGAATATTTAGTGATAATCGATTTAAGCGACCACTCATTTAAAAGATCGAGATGCTCCTCATTCATATGGAGCGTAATGGTGGTGCCGACGCTATCGCGTGTGCTATTTTCAAGGGTGAATTCGCCCTTACCTTCTGAAATCCAGCGAATGGCGTCGCTTGCCTCGGTGCCCGCTTTACGGGTTAAAACTTCTACCTTATCGGCCACAATAAATGCCGAATAGAAGCCAACGCCAAATTGACCAATCAAATTGGACGCGTTTTTCTGATCCGCTTCGAGCTTTTCAATAAAGGCTTTAGTGCCCGATTTTGCGATCGTTCCGATATTATCGATCACATCTTGGCGATCCATCCCGATACCGTTATCAGAGAGCGTTAAGGTTTTTGCATTTTTATCAAAGCTAAGCGAGATTTTCGCATCGCCCTGATCTTCAATTATCTTCGCATCCGTCAATCCCTCAAAACGGCGCTTATCGAGTGCGTCTGAGGCGTTTGAGATCAATTCACGTAAGAAAATTTCGCGGTTTGAATAGAGCGAATGCACCATCAAATTGAGTAGTTGGTTAACTTCCGTTTGGAACTGCATCGTCTCTCTTTGATTGGACATAATTGATGTACTC
>JAAZCI010000007.1 GCA_012513365.1 Lysobacteraceae bacterium | reverse complement strand
TTATTGAGCTTCCTCGCGGCGCAACAGCGCTCGACTTTGCCTATGCGGTGCACACCGATATTGGTGATACCTTCGAAAAGGCGCTCGTCGATTCGCAAGAGGTGGCATACGATTATCTCTTAAGTAACGGGCAAACTGTTGAGATTAAAACCAATAAAAGCGTTAAACCGAGCTCGCTCTGGCTCGATCATGTGATTACCGCGCGGGCCCGTTCGCGCATTCGTAGCTACCTTGGCGATCTTTCAGATCTTGAAGCGAAAGATGCAGGATCGGCGATTTTGCAAAACGCTATTTTAGAGCGTGGCTTTAAAGAGGGTGCGTTAAGCGATGAGCAGGAAGCGACAATTCTCCATGATTTAGGCTTGGGCTCAAAAGAACAATTGTTGATGGACATTGGCCGTGGTAAATATCCGGCGCAATATGTGATCAACCGTTATTTAGTCAATTTCCGTTACACGCCCGATCTTCTTCCCGATGCCGATGAGAGCGATGAAGGGGAAGAGGTGTCCAATGAGATGATTAAAGGGGCAGAGGGGATGAAAGTCTCGCTCGGCGCCTGCTGTAATCCGCTAACGGGCGAACCGATTATTGGCTATTTAAGTATGCGTCACGGCCTTGTGATGCACGCAACTAATTGCAGTAATATCGAGATGTTTAAAAAGCATCCTGAGCGCTGGTTACCGCTTGAATGGAGTAAAGAAGTGCGTGGCGATTTCCCCGTACAGCTCTATCTCTTAGCGAAAAATCGACGCGGTTCAATTGCCGCCATCAGCGCCAAAATTACCGAGCTTAATCTCGATTTTGAAGAGTTTAAATCGGAAAATATTAACGAAGATCTCGTGAAGATCGCCTTTGTGATTCGTGTGAACGATCGTAAACACCTTGCGGATGTCATGCGGAGTTTGAGGTTGTTAGACAATGTCGAACGCGTCTCCCGAAAATAAGTGGTGGCCCATCCGGCAATTGCCGGCGTGGGTTATCACGTTGCTTATTTTTTGGATTCTGCTGCTGGCGTATGGCATGTTTGCCGGCTCGCGTATCTCCGAGCGCCTCAATTCCATCATCTATGATAACTTTGCCCTAGTTAAAACCTGTACCACCAATGTGGACGATATCGCCATTGTGACGATTGATGACCACACCATTCAGGCACTCGATCGGCGCTGGCCGTTGCCGCGCAATTATCACGGGGCACTAATACAAACACTCACCAAATATGGTGTCAAAGCGATCAGCTATGATGTGCTCTTTCTTGAGCCCAATATTGGCGATGGCGAGCTCTATCAAGCGCTCGTCAATAATGGCAATGTGGTGCTTCCGTCGTTAATTTTCCCATCGGGGCTTGAGCTCAATATCTTTAACGATGTGGTTAAAACCGGCCACGCTGCCCTTGAAAAAGAGACCGATGGCGTTGTCCGCTCGCTCTCTTTATATAAAACCTATGGCGATCATCGCTATCCCCATACAACGGTGTCGCTCCTAAAGGCAACCGATCCGGATAATCCCGCGCTCGAGATCTACCTCAACCGCATTCAAGCGAGCCGATTTATCGATTCAAACACCGCGTATTATATTGGCAGTAAGAAAAATCGTTTCCAACATTATTCCTTTGCCGATGTGCTTGCGGGCGTTTATGAGCCGGAGGAATTTCGCGATAAGGTGGTATTTGTCGGGGTGACCGCAACGGGCCTTGGGGAGAAGTTTGTCCCTTTTTCCCGTTGGGATAAGAGTGAGCCTGAATATTTAACGGCGATCGACCTACAAGCACAATTTTATGATGAGCTCCGCCATGAAAAGCTTGTCTTTAAAGTAACCACCGGCTTTGAGCGGGTGATCAATCTCTTTGCGCTGCTGCTTATTTTGATTTTAGTGCGCCGCCTTAAAATCTCTGGGGTTTGGAGTAGTTTAGTGGCGGTGGTTTTCTTAATTACGCTCTTGCTCTTTTCTTATCTTGCGATTTCGCTGTTCCACATGTGGGTGCCGATGGGCGATTCCCTTGTGATTGCGTTTTTCTTTCTCTTTGTCTATGGGCTGATGACCGCGCATTATGATGTAGTTGAAGCCAATCGTCGGCTTGAAGAGCGTGTTGCGCTTCGCACACAAGAGCTTGAAGAGACCAATAAAAATCTCGCCCAAGAGATTCGCGACCGAAAAGCGATTGAAAAGACGCTCCGCGATAACGAAAATGGCCTGCGTCTGCTCTTTGACAGTTTACAGATCTGGATTTTAACCACTGATGAGTCGGGCTGCATTATCAGTAATAATAAGACGGCGGATAAACTTTTGCATCGCCGTTCGATGCCTCTTCTGCAGGGCGCATTTTTGCAAGATCTGATTCGCCAAGATCCCAAAACCCCCAATTATCAAACCTTTCCATCACTTGTGGATATTTTTCATGAGCTTGCCGGCAAGGGAACGCTTGATTCAATTCAGGTGGAAGGCGAGATTATCGATGCCCGCAGTGAAGGCATTCCGATTTCAGTGACGTTTTCACGCCTGCTTCAGGGCGGGAATCGTAAATTTGTCTGCATCGTGCGCGATATTCGAGAACAGCGCCATGCGGAGAAAATCACCCAAGAATTTGTCGCGACTGTGTCCCATGAGCTGCGCACACCGATCACCTCCATTAAAGGCTCACTTGAATTGATCGATAGCGGGATTGCCGGCCAATTAACCCCGAAAACCCGCAGTCTACTGAGCTTAGCGCTTCGCAATAGTAATCGCCTTTTAGTGCTGGTGAACGATATTTTAGACATTCAGCGCATTCAATTAGGGACGCTTGAATTTAAACTTGAGCCGCTCGATCTTGTGGAGCTCGTTGGGCAATCGGTTGAAGTTAATGAAGCTTATGTGCAGGCCTACGGCGCGGAAGTGATCGCGAAATTGCCGCCGTATCCGATCTATGTATTGGGCGATTATGATCGCTTAGTGCAGGTGATGAGTAACTTAATTTCCAACGCAGCGAAGTTTTCTACAGGCGGTGGCACGGCGATTATTGATGTGAGTGTTGTGGTGGCAAAACGCCATGCACGCGTTGAAGTGACCGACTATGGCGAGGGCATTCCTGAAGCCTTCCAGAAAAAAATATTTGAGAAATTTGCTCAAGCTGACGAAGCGCAACATCGCTCCCAAGGGACGGGATTGGGCTTGAGTATTACGAAGGCATTGGTTGAGCAGATGCGCGGCACCATCGATTTTCACTCTAAAGAGGGTGATGGCGCCACATTCTTCTTCTACCTACCCATTTTAACGCCTTCAGAGATTAAAGCGTATCGAGAACGAGAGGAAAACAATCATGAAAAATAGAGCGGATCAACCTTTACGCCATTTAGGCGGGCTCACCCCGCGGGAATTTTTAGCCGATTATTGGCAGAAAAAACCCCTCTTTGTGAAAGGGGCATTTCCGGATTTCAAAGACCCGCTCACTCCCGATACCATCGCCGGGCTCTCACTTGAGGAGTTTATTCCTTCGCGCCTTATTTTAGAAGAAGGGGGTGTGCGCCCATGGGAGATGCGAAAAGGCCCGCTGGCGGAAGAGACCTTTTCTCACTTAGGCGAGAAAAAGTGGATGCTGGTGGTCAATGATATGGAAAAATTTCTCCCCCATCTGCGTCTTTTGATTGACCCCTTTAATTTTATTCCCAATTGGCGTTTTGATGATCTTCAAGCAACGCTCGGGCCCGATGAAGGCAATGTCGGTGCACATTGGGATGATTACGATGTTTTTCTCATTCAAGGCATGGGAAAAAAGCATTGGAAGATCAGTTTTGATGAGGTGTCGGAAGATGATTTTGTCGAGGGGATTGATATTCGCTTGATTGAAGATTTCAATGTGGATCAGGAGTGGATTGTCGAGCCGGGTGATCTTCTCTATCTTCCTCCGAGAATAGGCCATTATGGCGTTAATATCGGCAAAAGCATCACTTGGTCGGTGGGATTCCGTGCGCCGAAAGATCAAGAACTCGTCCATGATTTTGCCGCAGCGAAAATGGAGCTGATTGAGGCTGATGCGCGTTTTTCTGATCCTGATTTAATCTATCAACAAGAGTGCGGCGAGCTTACCGATCAATCGGTGGATAAAGTGCTTGAACTGCTTAAAAGTCATCTGCCGCTAAATCGTGAAACGGTGGGCGAATGGTTCGGGCGTTTTATTACGGAACCCAAAATGGGACAAGAAGCCTATCCGCTCGATGAGCCGGTGGATCTCGAATTTATCGAAGAATTATTAGAAGACGAGCAGGACATTGAACGTCACCCTGGACTCACCTTTATCTATCGCGTGGAAGGGGATGTGGCAACGCTCTATGTGGCGGGTGAGGCCTTTGCGGTAAGCGCAGATCTTACGCCATTATTAGCGCTCTTAACCCGTCACCGTTTCTACTCGCCCGGTCAGCTGCGCCCTTATCTTAAAGAGACTGAAGCCAGCGTGCTACTTGTTCAGCTTCTAAATGAGGGCTATCTCGTTTATGAAGGACTGGAAGATGAGTACGATGAGTATGACGACGAAGAGTATGATGAAGACGATTTTGACGGGGATGATGAGGAGTAACCGATGCTAAGACATGATCGATATCGAATGATGGTCGCGCTTGGATTGTTGCTGATTGCGTGGGTCTTTAT
>JAAZCI010000089.1 GCA_012513365.1 Lysobacteraceae bacterium | reverse complement strand
GAAGCGTTTGGCTTATCGCCCTAAGCAGACGAACTATTCTAGCAACTTTTTTAGATCTGTCAACTCTATTTTAGAAGTTTTTGTGTTCGAAAATCGATCAACTTAAAACCCGTAAAACAGACCGTTTAATCAACGCCTCAAATCAACTTGAGGGGATAAAAACGAAACTGACAAACCCAATTGTTAAAGTACCAATCTTGCAAACTCCGCTAATTCCCTAAAGAAACTCGCCTCGCCGCTTGGAAGATTTTTTGTTCTCTGCCGAAACAGGTGATCAATTATAGCGAAGATTTAGATTACGTCAACACCAAACTTGAAATAAATTCACATTTGCTTACAAGTTGCGCATTCATGATCGTTATCACATTGTTTTATATGAATTGACTCACATTAATGAGCCCGATCAACATTCGCTTGATCACGAAACGAACGACCAGTGTAACAATTTCATAACTGACTGTCAAAAGAGGTATTAAACGATTCTGATAGAGAAATTGTACTTTCTGCATCAACGAAAAACCGTTATCCTTGAATTTCCAAAAACAGACCCTATATATATAGCTAGCTCTATACATAGCTATATAAGCACCGAAAATAGGCGTAGTTGAAAGCCGTCGCTTTGATTGTATATACTGCTAACGGTACATTATATGGCTTTGTAAAATGGACACTTTGGAGAGGCGCGGAGAGACCTTTCCTACAACGCGCAGTGCTCGCTTTAAATGGCGATCTTCTAGCTATATTGATAGTTTATATGTACGAAATGCTCTGCACACTATCTATATGGGCACTGCCTCTTGAAACAATAACAGATGAGAACGTGTAATTATGTCAAACAATTCGAAAATCCTTTACACCAAGACCGATGAAGCGCCGGCGCTTGCAACCTATTCCTTCTTGCCGATCGTAAAAGCGTTTACCAAAACGGCCAATATCGATGTGGATCTCAAAGATATTTCACTCGTAGGCCGTATTTTAGCGCTCTTCCCTGAGCGTTTAAACGATAATCAGCAGACAGAAGATGCGTTAAAACACCTCGGAGAACTGACCCAATTAGCCGATACTAATATTATTAAGCTTCCAAACATCTCAGCATCGATCCCGCAATTAGAGCGCGCGATTAAAGAGTTGCAAGAAAAAGGCTTTAACATTCCTGATTATCCGGGCGAGCCTAAAAACGATGCTGAAAAAGCGATTAAAGCACGTTATGCCAAAGTATTAGGGTCTGCCGTAAACCCCGTTCTTCGTGAAGGAAACTCAGACAGACGCGCACCGAAAGCGGTTAAAGAGTTTGCGAAAGCAAATCCTCATCGCATGGGCGCATGGAGTCAAGATTCAAAAACACGCGTAGGCACCATGAGCGAAGGCGATTTCTATGCCTCCGAACAAGCGGTGACTCTCGATAAAGAGACCTCCTACACGATCGAGTTTGTCGGGACTGACGGCAGTAAAAAAGAGTTAAAAGGCAAAGCGCCACTTTTAAAAGGTGAAATCATCGACTCATCTGTCATGAATCTCAACGCGCTTAAAGCCTTTGTTGCTAAAGAAATTGCCAATGCAAAAGCGGACGGCGTTCTCTTATCAGCGCATCTTAAAGCGACCATGATGAAAGTTTCTGACCCGATCATGTTTGGCGCAATCGTTGAGGTCTACTTTAAAGATCTTTTCGAAAAATATGCTGATCTCTTTAAAGAGCTTGGGGTAAATACTCGCAACGGGCTTGGCGATGTCATTAATAAAGTGAAAGGTCACGCTAAAGAGGCTGAAGTATTAGCGGATATCGATAAGATTATTGCGCAAGGCCCCGATCTTGCCATGGTGGACTCCGATAAAGGTATCACCAACTTAAACGTTCCCTCGGATGTGATCGTTGACGCATCGATGCCGGCCATGATTCGTAACTCAGGCCAAATGTGGAATAAAGAGGGCAAAACTCAAGATACCATCGCACTCATTCCAGACCGCTGCTACTCTGGCGTTTTCCAAGCGACCATTGATGACTGTAAAGCAAACGGCGCGCTGGATCCTAAAACCATGGGAACGGTGCCAAACGTCGGTCTTATGGCGCAAAAAGCACAAGAGTACGGTTCACACGATAAAACATTCCAAGCGGAAGCCGATGGTACGATCAATGTCGTTGCGGAAGACGGCACAATTTTAATGAGCCAAACGGTCGAGAAAGGCGATATTTTCCGTATGTGCCAAGCGAAAGACGCGCCAATCCAAGATTGGATTAAATTAGCCGTCACTCGCGCACGCCTCTCCGAAACACCTGCAATTTTCTGGCTTGATGAGAATCGCGCTCACGACCGTGAAATGCTCAAAAAAGTGAATCTCTATCTTAAAGATCATGATTTAAACGGCCTTGATATCCAAATCATGTCACCGATTGAAGCAACGAAATACACGCTCAAACGTATCCGCGCTGGCCAAGATACCATCTCAGTGACCGGTAACGTACTTCGCGACTACTTAACCGACCTCTTCCCTATTTTAGAGCTCGGTACCTCTGCGAAAATGCTCTCCATCGTTCCATTAATGAAAGGGGGCGGACTCTTTGAAACGGGCGCTGGTGGATCAGCTCCAAAACACGTTGAGCAGTTTGTCAATGAAGGTTACCTCCGCTGGGATTCGCTTGGTGAATTCTTAGCGCTTGCAGAATCGCTCCATCATTTAGGCCGCACGCAAAATAATCCAAAAGCGACGGTATTAGCGAAAGCACTCGATGAGGCGAACAGTAAATTCCTGCAAAATGATAAATCACCAGCTCGTAAACTCGGTGAAATCGACAACCGCGGATCACATTTCTATCTTGCCACCTATTGGGCAGAAGCGCTTGCCAACCAAGATGACGATGCAGAGTTAAAAGCAACGTTCGCACCGGTTTATAAAGCACTCAGCGACAATGAAGCCACCATTAATGCAGAGCTCATTAGTGCGCAAGGAAAACCACAAGATATCGGCGGTTACTACATGCCAATCACTGAAAAAGTGAGCCAAGCGATGCGCCCAAGCGCGGCACTTAATGCAATCATCGATGGTATTGCATAACACGCCGACTGCTTCTAGCTAAGCATATTTGTATATGGTAAACATATAGTAAATATCATTAAATAAGATCAGCCCTATCAGATTTACTCCGATGGGGCTTTTTATTACCCGCCTAAACATATAGCCTCCAATATTTGATTTACTCAATTGAAAAATTAAAGTAAATTGCATATAGGCCTATCGCCACAATAATCCATAACTGATAACAATAATAACAACTTTGGAGGCATCTATGATTTTACGAAAATCATTTGCAACACTTACGCTTATTCTCGGATTTACGACTCTTAACCCTGCCTTAGCTCAACTCTCTTATGGCGTTGAACATGCTCGGCATCATCCTGTATTTGCTAAAAATGGAATGGTCGCAACCCAAGAAGCGCACGCCACGCAAGTGGGTGTAGATATTTTAAAAAATGGTGGCAATGCCATTGATGCTGCCGTTGCCATCGGATTTACCCTAGCGGTCACCCATCCGCAAGCCGGTAATATCGGCGGTGGCGGATTTATGTTAATTCACACAAAAGAGGGAAAAACCACCTCGATTGATTTCAGGGAAATGGCGCCTGAAGCGGCCTTCCGCGATCTCTTTTTAAATGAGGACGGTGAGGCGGATTCCAATAAATCACTTAAAAGCCATAAGGCCGTTGGGATTCCTGGCACGGTAAAAGGTCTCCTCTATGCCCTTGAAACTTATGGCACGCTACCTCGCGATGAAGTTATCAACCCGGCCATTACATTCGCCGAAGAGGGTTTTCCTATTGGAAAAGCGTTGAGTGATACATTAGAAAACTATGCCGATGAGGTGATGGGAAGTCATGCTGCAAGTCGCGCTATATTCTACAATAAAGAGAGACCTCTACACTATCAAGAGCGGCTTATCCAAAAAGATCTTGCGCAATCGCTTAAATTAATTCGCGATCAAGGAGAGTCAGCCTTTTATCAAGGCAAGATCGCTGAAAAAATTGTCCAAGAAATGGAACGACACGATGGGCTGATTACACTACAAGACCTAAAGGCTTATCGCGCCATCGAACGTGCACCGGTTGAAGGGAATTATAAAGGATACACCATCCATTCAATGGCCCCGCCTTCTTCGGGTGGCATTCATATCATTCAAATTCTAAATATTTTAGAAAACTTTGACCTAAACGCGCTCGGGCATAATAGCGCAGATAGCATTCATATTATGAGTGAAGCGATGAAACGAGCCTATGCAGACCGCTCCGAATATCTTGGCGACCCTGATTTTAACGATGTTCCAACCCATGCGCTTCTCGACAAACAGTATGCTAAAACCATCGCGGACTCGATCTCTTTAAAGACAGCTACTCCGTCTGAGATGATCAAACCGGGCGACTTAACACTCTATGAATCGGATCAAACCACCCATTTTTCAGTCATCGATGCTGAAGGTAATGCCGTTGCCGTCACATACACTCTCAATACCAATTTTGGTACGGGGATTGTTGCGGAAGGGACAGGGATTTTACTCAATAATGAGATGGATGACTTCTCAAGCAAACCCGGCGTCCCCAATGTATATGGCTTAATTGGCGGTGAAGCAAATGCCATTGAACCCTTCAAACGCCCGCTTTCATCCATGTCCCCTACGCTTGTTACTAAAGATGGGAATGTCGTATTGGTGACGGGAAGCCCTGGCGGCAGCCGAATTATCACCACCGTGCTGCAAGTGATTCTTAACACGCTTGAATATCAGATGAATATTGCTGAAGCAAGTAGCGCTCCTCGTATTCATCACCAATGGTTGCCTGATTATATTCGTGTTGAAAATGGAATTAGCCGTGACACAATCGATCGTTTAAAAGAAAAAGGTCACGCCGTTAAGGTTGAGCCTGTCATGGGGAGCACTCAAAGCATCATGAAAGATGACAATGGCTTTTACGGCGCTTCCGACCCTAGAACCGCTGATGATTTAAGCCTTGGCTATTAGCCCATAGTAATTAAACAATCGATAACATAAGAGCTCCTCATCGTATATTCAATCAGACTTACGATGGGGCTTTTTATTGCCAGTTTTATTGCTCTTGTGTGCATACTTCCCCCTAAAAGAGAATCATAATTGTTTTAAATGAGGCTTTTTCACCTGATTTTTTGACCTACCATCAATATAACTACTTGTTTATATCTATAAATCAGCCATTATTGACTATATTAATAGGAGCCTTTTTCCTTATCCGTCCTCATAAATTAGAGAGATAAAGAAGCTTAATTAGTCTTTTAAATTGATTTCCATAAAATGATAATCATTACTTATCACAACAACAAGGAGATTCACCATGGCAAACGATCATGATCAAAAAGCGAAATTAACCACCGTTGCCGGCGCGCCGGTTGCCAATAACCAAGATGTAATGACTGCGGGAAAACGTGGTCCGATGTTACTTCAAGATGTCTGGTTTTTAGAAAAACTGGCTCATTTTGATCGTGAAGTAATTCCTGAAAGACGTATGCACGCCAAAGGCTCTGGCGCATTTGGTACGTTTACCGTGACTCACGATATCACTCAATATACCAAAGCGAAAATCTTCTCTGAAATTGGCAAAAAAACCGATATGTTCGTGCGCTTTTCAACCGTTGCTGGTGAACGAGGTGCCGCCGATGCTGAGCGTGATATCCGCGGATTTGCCATGCGCTTTTATACCGAGGAAGGCAACTGGGATTTAGTAGGCAACAATACGCCGGTCTTCTTCTTTAGAGATCCGCTTAAATTCCCCGATCTTAACCACGTAGTAAAACGTGACCCTCGTACAAACCTACGTTGCCCTAATATGAACTGGGACTTCTGGAGTCTTCTGCCGGAAGCGCTTCACCAAGTGACAATTACCATGAGTGATCGCGGGATTCCAAAATCCTATCGCCATATGCACGGATTTGGAAGCCACACTTTTAGTATGATCAACGCCGACAATGAGCGTGTTTGGGTGAAATTCCATTTCCATACACAACAAGGAATTGAAAACTTAAGCGATGAGGAAGCGGCGAAATTAATTGGGGGCGACCGTGAAACTCACCAACGCGATCTCTATACCAATATCGAAGAAGGCAACTTCCCGAAATGGACGCTCTATATCCAAGTAATGACGGAAGAAGAAGCGAACAATATGCCGTTTAATCCGTTTGACCTGACTAAAGTGTGGTACAAAAAAGACTTCCCACTCATTGAAGTCGGCGAGTTTGAATTAAATCGCAATCCTGAGAACTACTTTGCCGATGTTGAGCAAGCAGCGTTTAATCCCGCCAATATCGTATCGGGCATTGGTTTCGCGCCTGACCGCATGCTACAAGGCCGCCTCTTCTCTTATGGCGATGCGCAGCGCTATCGTCTTGGCGTTAATCACTATCAGATTCCGGTGAATCAGCCCCGTTGCCCCTTCCATAATTATCACCGTGATGGCGCAATGCGTGTCGATGGCAATAATGGCAGCCGTATTACCTACGAGCCGAACAGTTATAGCGAATGGCAAGAGCAACCACAATATGCAGAGCCACCATTAGCGCTTGATGGCTACGGCACACGTTGGGATTTCCGTGAAGATGATGATAATTATTACGAGCAACCCGGGAAACTCTTCCGCCTTATGAGCCCAGAGCAACAACAAGTGCTCTTTGACAACACCGCACGCAACATGGGATATGCCGAAGAGAAAATTAAGTTACGCCACATTAATAACTGCTATAAAGCAGACCCTGCGTATGGTGAAGGCGTAGCAACGGCGCTAGGCATTTCGCTCGATAAGATTGATCATTCATAATGAATCCTTCAAAAAATGAGCAAAAGATCAGTTATTTAGTGAAATTTTAGTTAAATAAACGATAAATTTTGAAAATTAACCCGAGAGATTGATCCGTTAACTGCGGCAATCTCTCTTTTTATATCTCGCTGAAAAGACGCTGTTTTATCTGCTTTTGTCTAAATTTTTTACAAAAAACTCACCGCTTTGCCTATTTTTTAGGTAGACTACCTTTTTATTACCTCAAATTTTATGTGTATGATAGACGCTTAAAATTATCATCCGAAAAAAGGAGTCTTTATGTATTATCAATTAGCGAAACATCGTGTGATGGAAACAGAACGTTTAATTCTGCGCCCAATTACACTTGATGATGCAGATGATCTCTTTGAGTATGCAAGCGATATCGACAATACCCGCCACGTGTTTCCAACGCATCAATCGATCGATGAAACCAACTGGGTAATCTCCAATCTCTTTATGAAAAATCCGCTTGGCCATTTTGCCATCGAATTAAAAGAGAGTGGAAAAATGATCGGCACCTGCGACATTCGCCCGAATGAAACCGCACAAAGTGTCGAGCTTGCCTACGCAATCAATAAGCGCTATTGGGGCCAAGGTCTTGCTCCGGAAGCGGCAAAAAAACTTCTCGATTTCTCAATCGAACACCTTAAAGCCCGACGTATTTGGGCCGCGCATGACTACGAAAACCATGCGTCCGGCCGTGTAATGGAAAAGATCGGGATGACGCACGAAGGCGTGATTCGCATGCGTAAAAACCTCTGCGGTGAACTGCGCGATGCCGTGATCCATAGCTATATCGTTTCTGAGCATTAAGCCTCATTAATGATACCTCGCTAGGATTTTCCAAAATTTTCTAAATAAATAAAATAATAAATCACTCTAAAGCCCATGAAAATGGGTTTGGATAGCCCGTGCTTGCAATAAAGTAACGGGCCTGTTTTAGGAGCATAACTATGTACTATCAATTAGCAAAACACCGTGTGATGGAGACAGAACGCCTTATTCTTCGCCCGATTACGCTCGAGGATGCGGACGATATGTTCGAGTATGGGCAAGATGCGGAGACAACGCGCTTTATTTTCCCGACGCACACCTCGATTGAAGATACGAAAAAAACCATCGTTAATCTCTTTATGAAGAGCCCGCTCGGAAATTTTGCCATTGAATTAAAAGAAAGTGGTAAGATGATCGGCACATGTAATATTCGCCCTAATGTAGAGGAAGATGCGGTAGAGATCGCGTACGCCCTGAATAAGAATTATTGGCGTCGTGGTTATGCGCCTGAGGCTGCGAAGAAACTGATCGATTTCTCAATTCATCATCTCAATGCTAAACGAATTTTTGCCGTCTATGATACCAATAATCCGGCATCGGGCCGTGTTATGGAAAAACTTGGCATGACGCAAGAGATGATCCGACGCAACGACCGTAACTTTAGGGGTGATTTCCGAGATCTTGTGATCTGCAGTTTAATCCCTTAACCTAAGAGGAATCGAAATGATGACCTTCGAGGATCGTTCCAACTTCAACTTTCAAGCGGTCGCTGTGGCCGTCGGTGTACTGCTCTTTGGCATTAAAATCACCGCTTGGTATCTCACCGATTCGGTGGCCATTTTAACCGACGCATTAGAGAGTATCGTCAATATATTAGCCGGGAGTTTTACCCTTTATAGTCTCTATCTATCTGCCCTCCCGCAGGATAAAAATCACCCGTACGGGCACGGAAAAATAGAATTTGTCTCCGCCGGCATTGAAGGCACATTAATTGTCGTTGCCGGCTGTTTTATTCTCTACGAAGCGTTCAAACGCCTCTTCTTCCAAGATGCCAATATCGACCAACTTTTAGGTCAGATGAATGCAGGGCTTGTTCTTGTAGGCATTACCGGTGTGATCAACTATCTGGTAGGATTTATTGCAGTTCAAAAAGGTCGTCATAGTAATTCGCTTGCCCTTGTCGCCGGCGGGAAACATCTTCAGTCCGATGCCTATTCAACGGCAGGACTCATGATCGGGCTGCTGCTAATTTTAATCACTAAAATTGCGTGGCTCGATGCGGCAATCGCGCTGATCTTTGGCTCAATTATTATCTATACCGGCGTTAAAATTATTCGCTCTTCCATTGCGGGCATTATGGACGAGGCGGATGAAGATCTCATTGAGCGTTTTGTCGATGAGGTGAATCGTCACCGTAAATCAAGCTGGGTCGATCTTCATAAAGTCCGCTTTATTAAATATGGCAATCACATGCATCTTGATTGCCATTTAACGTTGCCGTGGTATTTAACGCTCCGCGATGCTCATAAAGAACTCGATGCCTTTGAGAAAATTCTCTTTTCAAAATTTGGCAATAATTTCGAAATGTTTGTTCATACCGATGATTGTTTGCCTGAATCGTGTGAGATCTGCCCGCTTAAAGCCTGTGTGCATCGCGAACGCCGCTTTGTTGATCGCGTCGAATGGACGAAAGATATTATTATCTTGGACAAAAAACATTCCATCGAAGATATTAAAAATCCCGTTCCCTATAACGAAAGCGAAAACCCCACAATTACCCAGCTCACCACTGATCTTAAAGAACATGGAGCGCTAGAGAACGAGCATCACGATAACGCAAAATAGACGATGAAGTGTCTGATGTTTATGATGGCCAGGCTCTCACTTTTTGCGATTAAACGGGCCTCAACCTTTTAACCTTCAACATAAAAAAGCCCTCAGACCACTTGGTTCGAGGGCTTTTTATTGACACTCACCTTAAGCGAGTACTGAGGGCAATACTATTTAGTAAACGGCTCAGGTTTTGGAGTGTTATTGTTCGATGGTGGTAAGATCGGCATCACGAGTTGTGGCTGATCACCAGTTAAAGTTTTGAACCATGCAACGACTTTTGTCACTTCATCTTCAGTAAAGTTACGACCTAATTGTAAACGTCCCATCAGCTTGGTTGCATCTTCAAGTGTCTCTGCTGCCCCATCATGGAAGTAGGGGTAGGTGAGTTCAACGTTACGAAGCGTTGGCACTTTAAACATCATGCGGTCAGCGTCTTTACCGGTTACATCGGCACGGCCTTGCGCTAAGTTTTCAGTGTTATACTCTTCAAGAAGTCCCATTTTCTGGAATGAACTTCCACCGATATTTTCACCATAGTGACATGCAATACAGCCACTTGTTTTGAAGATTTCATACCCTTCTAACTCTTCTGCTGTAATGGCGTTATCATCGCCTTTAAGCCATTTGTCAAAGCGCGAGTTGGGCGTTACTAACGTCTCTTCAAATACCGCAATAGCATCGGTAATGCGATCAATATTCACATCGCGATCGCCGTAGACCGCTTCAAACTCGTCTACATATTGTGGGATTGATGAGATTACGTCCACCGCTAATTCGTGCGTTGATGCCATCTCTTTTGGGTTTGCAATCGGGCCACCGGCTTGTTCTTTTAAGTCCGCCGCACGTCCGTCCCAAAATTGTACGAAGTTAAGCGTTGCGTTCAGAACGGTCGGTGAGTTAATTGGGCCTTCTTGCCAATCGTGACCAATTGACGTTGGCAGGTTATCCGATCCCCCCATGCTTAAGTTATGGCATGAGTTACATGAAATAAATCCTGATTTTGATAAGCGTGGATCAAACCAAAGTTTTTTCCCTAATTCAACTTTTGCTTCATCAGTCACGACCGGCGCTGGGATCGGTTTAATGATCTCATTACGTGGCGTTTGTGCCTGAGCATAAGATGCTGAGAGAAGTAACGAAACAGAGCAAGCTACGATGCCTAAACCTTTTGTAATCGTAGACGAAAGTTTACGCTTTTTAACCATGCGGTACTCCTTTATGAACGTTAATTAAGTTTTCTACCTGACTTCATCATACTATAACCACCTTGCAGAAAGATGACATAAAGCAGTATTTGCAAGGGTTGTCGTCCATCTATCTCCACCAATCAATGAGCATTCGATCAAGCGGATATCAGCAATGATGATGAATTTGAGCGGAATAATAATGAGTTACGAATACTTTACGTTTGTTTTAAGTGTTAGTTTATGCTTGTAACGGCGAGCCATACACTAGCGCCGCAAAATATGCTGCACCAATCGGTAAAATCTCATCGTTAAAATCGTAGAAACTGTTATGGAGTGGCGCACTGTCTGAGCCATTTCCAATAAATGCGTAACAGCCTTTAATATGGCGTAAAAAGTAGGAGAAATCATCACCGGCCATCATTGGTTCAATATCGGTTAGTACATTTTTATCACCCAAGAGATTTCGCGCGATAGAGGTCGCTTCATGCGTCGCTTCAAGATCATTGACTGCCACCGGATTTTCAAGATCCGAAAGCTCAAAACGTGCACTTCCACCAAAGGCTTTAGCCATATGGGTAACTAATGTCTCAAGGCGAGCAAGCAGATCCTCACGCACCTCATCAGACTGGGTACGAATCGTCCCATTCATCTCGGCGGAATCGGCAATTACATTAAAGGTATCGCCGCCATGAATTTGCGTTACCGAGATCACAACCGGATCGAGCGGACTAAAGGTACGGCTCACCATGCCCTGAATCCCTTGATAGATATGCATCGCCATTAAAAGCGGGTCGTTCGAGGTTTGTGGCATCCCCGCATGCCCGCCCTTGCCCTCTACATGGATGGTGAAATTATCGGTACTGGCCATCACATTATAGGGTTTAAAGGCCATTTTTCCGGCCGGAATCCCAGGCCAATTATGGAGCGCATAGACGCGATCGGCGGGATAAAAATCAAAGAGCTTTTCATCATCAATCATCTGGCGCGCACCACCCAATCCCTCTTCAGCTGGCTGAAAATAGAGAATCACTTTACCCTTAAATCCGCGGAAAGTGGCTAAATATTTTGCCGCAAGCAGAAGCATCGTTACATGCCCATCATGCCCGCAAGCGTGCATGCAATTTTTATGGGTTGAGATGTGCGAAAAAGTGTTTTCCTCTTCAATCGGCAATGCATCCATATCCGCGCGAAGTCCGATGGTCGGCCCTTCATTTTGATCAGCTGATTGTGGATCACCATAGATCACCGCAACAACGCCCGTCCCCCCAAACCGTGTATCGATCTCATCGACGCCATATTCCGTCAATTTTTGAATGATTAGATCACGGGTTTTATGTTCATGAAACCCAAGCTCGGGGGCCTGATGAATCGCTTGTCTTGTGCGTTTAGCAAGCGGTTGCCAGGCTTTAAGTTGCGCCATAATAGCGGTCAATTCATGAGCGGATTCAGGATCAATAATGGGGGCGTCATCAGCGTGTGACATGGAAATTCTCCTTGGATTTTGGCAGATTTTTTAGTGTATAACGAGGTTGATTGATTCACGCAATTACCGGAGTAAAACAGCGCTCTTTACCAATCCTAACACGCTTCCTTAATAAAGCAATCGAGCTGGCATGCGCCCCTATAAATTATCTTTAGGCGTAAAAAAAACGCCACCTTGTATTCAAGATGGCGCTCTTGGTATTTGAAGTCAGTCGTTACTTAAGTGTGTCCCGAATTATGAGATCGGATCAAGCTTTGGCGGTGCACGGAACTCTTTCTCTTCCGCAACATCACTATCGCTTAGATCATCATCACTGCCCTCGTTATCTTTTGAATAACCGGTCACAGGGTGGCCTTCCATAATCTCTTTAACTTGATCCGCATCGATCGTTTCAAGCTCTAAGAGCACTTCTGCCATTTTGTGAAGTTTATCGATATCATCTTTAAGCACTTGCTCAGCACGCTCATAATTTCGATCGATCACCGCACGAATCTCTTCATCAACTAAACGAGCCGTTTGATCCGACACACCATTCGCACCACCGCCCATAGAGCGACCTAAGAATGGCTCATCATTATCGTCTGAATAGGTTCTAAATCCGAGTTTATCGGAAAGACCCCATTTGGTAACCATGCTTTTCGCTAAGCTCGTTGCGTGCTGAATATCACTCGCCGCACCGGTTGTAACCGCATCGTATCCAAAGATAATCTCTTCAGCGATTCGGCCACCAAACACCATTGCGAGTTTATTTTCAAGCCAACGACGCGGAACGCTCACATGATCACGCTCAGGAAGCGTCATCGTCACACCAAGCGCGCGTCCACGCGGAATGATCGTTACTTTATAAACCGGATCCGATTTAAGGCGATAACCCACAATGGCGTGCCCTGCTTCGTGATACGCCGTTAAGCGTTTATCATCTTCGGTCATCACCATTGAGTTGCGCTCAGCGCCCATCATGATCTTATCTTTCGCATCTTCCATATCTTTCATGTAGACCTCTTTTTGATCACGACGCGCTGCAAAAAGAGCCGCTTCGTTCACAAGGTTTGCAAGGTCTGCGCCAGAAAATCCAGGTGTCCCGCGGGCAATGTGTTCGACATTGATATCGCTCGACGCTTTAATTTTCTTCATATGGACATTTAAGATTTGCACACGGCCTTTCACATCCGGAAGCGGTACAACCACTTGTCTGTCAAAACGGCCCGGACGAAGGAGCGCTGGGTCTAATACGTCAGGACGGTTTGTCGCTGCGATCACAATCACGCCTTCATTTTCATTAAATCCATCCATCTCAACGAGTAGCTGGTTGAGGGTTTGCTCACGTTCATCATGACCACCGCCTAATCCCGCACCACGATGGCGACCAACTGCGTCGATCTCGTCAATAAAGATAATGCATGGTGCATGTTTTTTCGCTTGCTCAAACATATCTCGAACACGCGATGCCCCAACCCCGACAAACATCTCCATAAAGTCAGAGCCTGAAATGGTGAAAAATGGAACGCGCGCTTCCCCTGCAATCGCTTTTGCGAGCAAGGTTTTACCGGTACCGGGTGATCCCACCATTAAAATACCGCGCGGCATTGTGCCACCAAGTTTTTGGAATCGCGATGGATCTCGTAAGAACTCAACGATTTCGCCCACTTCTTGTTTCGCTTCATCAGCCCCTGCAACGTCAGCAAAGGTGGTTTTGATCTGATCTTGCGTTAACATTCGTGCTTTTGATTTACCAAAGCTCATCGGGTTTTTACCCCCGCCTGAGGATTGGCGCATCATAAAGACAAAGAAACCGAGCAAGAGTAAGATCGGCAATAGGTTTAAAAAGACGCTTAATAAGACGCCTTGCGTTTTCATCGAACGCCCATCAAAAGAGACTTTATTTTGGCGCAATGTATCAATCATTGGACCGTTGTCTGTTTCCGGGCTGATGGTTGAAAAACGACGATTATCATTGGTCACACCATCAATGGCTGACCCGGTAATTGTCACTTCTTTAATCTGTCCACGATCGACTTGATCGAGGAAATCAGAGTATCTAATTTCTCTTCCACCGCTACTGCCAAAGCCTTGGAATAGGAATAAAATAAACATTCCAATACCGAGCCAGATTGCGATATCTCTTCCAGTGTACTTCAAAAGACTAACCTCAATTATCGTTAAAAAGACCCCGCGTTTCGCGTAAGTCCGATGATACGAATGGAATCTCCTTAAAAGGATGCTCCGCTGATGAGGGCGTGCTGCCTCATTAATCCACTCACTATAATACCGTATTTTTGTCTAAAAGATGCCGATATCCTCTCTATAGTGTAGATAAATTTTCGATTTTCAAGCAAAAAGCGCAAATTTAATGGCGATTTTCACCGATTAAATCACTATCCTCGAAATCCCGTTGCTACTAAGTATAGTACAGGCGTTTTTTCACGACGTGGATCGGCATTTTGTTCCACAATATTCTGCGCTCTCACTTTCGAAAAATGCTCGCGAAGCGTTTGCAGATATTCATCAAAGCCCTTGCCTTTACTGATTCGCGTGATAAAGGTCCCGCCTTTATTAAGGTGATTGAGTGCTAGATCATATGCAAGTTCCGCTAAATAGATACGGCGCGATTGATCCACATCTTTAATTCCACTGATGCGCGGCTCCATATCGGAAAGCACTACATCAATTTTTTCACCATTTAACGTTTCAATCAGCTCATTGAAAACCGCTTCATCGTGGAAATCGCCCACAACGTATTCTAAATTGGGAACAGGATTAAATATCTCACGCTTATCAAGGCCGATTACACGCCCTTTACGCCCCACTTTCTCAAGGGCATATTCGCTGAAACTTCCGGGACATGCGCCAAGATCGACGACGAGCTGTCCGGGTTTGAAAATCCGATCTTTTTGATCAATTTCTAAAAGTGAGTAGATCTCTTTTGAGCGATAACCATCGCGGTGCGCCTGATCTTGCATCGCATCGCGCTCTCGCATGTGGGGTTGTCTATTCTTGTTCATCGTGTTCCCTCTGTGTTTCTCTCTGTTCTGTCTGCGCCTTGTGCGCCTCGATTTGGGTCAAAATTGACCGCGCTCTACCCATTAAATAGCCGCCGCTTGCGACGCCAAACAAAAGTAAAACGCCCCACTCAACGAGCGGTGACACCTCTAAAAATGAGAAGATGATAACGAGCACAATTCCCGTGATTAACATCACTGCCGCAACGCCTCTAAGCCCTGTAAAAAGGTTACTTATTTGCGAATTTTGTGCTACCCTTATCCCTTTATTATCTGGATTATTATTACTATTCATGACACAAATTAAATTAACAAACGACCATATTAAACTTTTAAAAGCGAAAGCGCACCATTTAAACCCCGTCATGATCATGGGCGATAAAGGTCTCACGGAAAATTTCGTTGAAGAGACTCGCCGCGCGCTCGCTCACCACGAGCTTATTAAAGTTAAGGTCGCAGGCGATAAAGCTGAGCGTGATGCGCTCGTAAAAGAGCTGATTCAAGTAGTCGATGCCCAACTCGTTCAACAAATTGGACGCATGGCCGTTCTCTTTAAGCGCAATCATGAAGCGCCAAAAATTATGTTTGATTCGATCAAATAATCGAGCCAAGCACCGTACGATTTCACTTTGATCGGTATTAAATGGGTACGACCGAATCCTAACAAAAAGCCGGGTTCAGCGCAACGAAAAAGAGTCTCATTTAGCAATTAAATTGCCGCGTAAATAGAGTGACCCGCCGTTCAAAGCACACAAAAGCCATAAATAAAAAGAGAGGGAATGTTGTAAAACGCATTCCCTCTTTGTTATCTACAATATTTATCTGTTACGCAACTTTTTACGCCACTTTTTACTCAACTTCAGTAAATTTACTCTCAACCGGCGCCGTCCAACCTTTATACGAAAGCGGATAGAAGCTCACCAAGATCGCAAGCATCGAGATCCCCACAATATAGATTCCTGCCCCCATCGGGGTAATCCCGAGGAGATAGAGAGTAAACATCGGCGTGATCGCACTAAAGATCGCATAGGCCAAATTATAGGAAAACGACAAGCCTGAATAACGCACTGCAGGCGGGAAAACACGCGTTCCAATAATGGGAGGCGTCGTCGCGGCCCCTGCAAAAAAGCCCATCACTGCATAATTAACATAGACCATCTCAAGGCTAATCCCGCGGGTTAAACTATAGTAAAAATAGAGGCTCGAGAGCGCGAGTCCACCCCACGAGAGCACCATATTAAGACGCGTTTTTAATTGATCTTCCATAAAGCCCCAGAAGATACAACCAAAGCTTAAACTCAGCGCCGCAATCGATCCCGCAATCCGCGCATTGAGCGGTTCCATGCCATACATTTTTCCAAGAATCGCGACCGGCGTAATCAAAATCCCGATCATAATCGTCGTGGAAAGCGACCAAGTTAAGAGTCCCACAATAACGCAGGCAATTTTATGGCGTTTTAATACCGTCATCACCGGAATCTCTTTCGATAAACTTTTAGTTTCGGACATCTCTTGGAAGATCGGCGTTTCCGATAAGTAACGGCGTAAATAGACCGCGATAATTCCAAAAACACCGCCGGCAATAAAGGGAATCCGCCATGCGTAGGATAAAATCTCAGCTTTTGAGTAGTTTAAATCGATCATGATTGAGACCAAGAAGCCCAATAAAATTCCACCACTAATGCCGCTCGTTAATACCCCAATCCCAAGACCGGAACGATTTTTCGGCGTATGCTCGGCAATAAAGACCCACGCGCCCGGCATCTCACCACCAATCGCAGCCCCTTGGAACATCCGCATAATCACGAGCAAAATCGGCGCAAACATACCGATCTGCGCATAGGTCGGAAGGAGCCCAATAATAAAGGTCGGGAGCGCCATCATCGCAACGCTTAAAGTAAACATCTTCTTACGGCCAAGCACATCACCAAAGTGCGCCATAATCACGCCACCAATCGGACGAGCAATATAGCCTGCAGCAAATCCGCCCCACGCAAAAAGATCAGCAATGAGCGGCGAAATATCACTCGGCAAAAAAAGCGGTTTAACAATCGTTTCAATATAAAGCGCATAGATTACGAAATCGTAAAACTCCAGCGTTCCGCCAAGTGATGATAATGTTAGTGTTTTATAGTCGTGACGATTTAAGCGCCGCGCCACCGGGTAGCCGTCGGCATTGATCGCAATACTCATGAATCCATCCTCGTATCTTTTAGTCGTATTATTGTGTATCGGTTGTGTATCTCTATTTGTATTGATTGCCCTAAAAAAGCATTTGGAGCAATAATATTCTTTATTTAGATACATCTTTAGAATTATTTTAATTTTATCGATTTAAAAACGAATAATTTAATTCGTTTCATTCATTAATACACAACTTAACCCTGTTTAGCAATGGCGATCACCTCAATTTTTTAATTTAAACACAAAAAAGGGAAGCCTACGAATCACCGTGCTTCCCTAATTAATACTTCCCCATCCCTATCGATGGGACACGTTTTAAGCAAATTACATTGCGCCTAATGCCCCTTTCACCTCTGGTTTTGCTGCCGGAGTCGCTCCTTTCGCTTCCCACCCTTTATACGAGAGCGGATAGAACGCCACTAAGATCGCTAAGATCGAAACGCCGGCAATATAGATGCCTGCGCCAAGTGGCGTCACGCCGAGTAATTTAAGCGTCAACATCGGCGTGATCGCACTGAATACCGCGTAGGCTAAATTGTATGAAAATGATAGACCTGAATAGCGGATCGCTGGCGGGAATGCACGCGTTCCAACCACCGGCGTTAACGCAATCGCGCCCACAAAGAAGCCCATAATCCCGTAATTGATATAGACCATATTCATCGAAATGCCTTGCGTTAAGCTGTAGTAAAAATAGAGGCTTGAAACGGCGAGTCCACCCCATGCAAAAAGCATGTTAAGGCGCGTTTTAATTTTATCTTCCAACCAACCCCAAAATACACATCCAATGGTTAACGTTAATGCGGCAATCGATCCGGCGATACGAGCGTTAA
This sequence comes from Lysobacteraceae bacterium, assembly GCA_012513365.1. Taxonomy (GTDB): domain Bacteria; phylum Pseudomonadota; class Gammaproteobacteria; order Cardiobacteriales; family Wohlfahrtiimonadaceae; genus CALZBJ01. The sequence goes on along the minus strand of JAAZCI010000089.1, from coordinate 7,038 downwards.
GCGGCTCAATTCCATGCATTTTTCCAAGTACGGCAACAGGGGTAATTAAAATTCCCACCATGATCGCCGTTGAGAGCGACCAAGTTAAAAATGCCACAATTAAACAGGCAATTTTATGACTTTTTAACACCGTCATCATCGGGATCTCTTTTGAGAGTGCTTTTTGTGCTGCCATCTCTTTAAAGATCGGCGTTTCGGATAGATAACGGCGTAAGAATACGGCGATAATTCCAAAGATACCGCCCGCGATAAATGGAATTCTCCATGCGTACGATAAAATCTCGGCTTCCGAATAATTTAAGTCGATAATGATTGAGACTAAAAAGCCCAGTAAAATTCCGCCTGTGATACCACTTGTTAAGGTACCAATACCAAGACCGTAGCGGTTTTTCGGAGTATGTTCTGCAATAAAGACCCACGCGCCCGGCATTTCACCGCCAATCGCAGCGCCTTGGAACATCCGCATAATCACCAGTAAAATCGGCGCAAACATACCGATCTGCGCATAGGTAGGAAGGAGCCCAATAATAAAGGTCGGGAGCGCCATCATCGCAACACTCAAAGTAAACATTTTTTTACGGCCGAGCACATCACCAAAGTGCGCCATAATTACGCCACCAATTGGGCGAGCAATATACCCTGCGGCAAATCCGCCCCACGCAAAGAGGTCGGCAATGAGTGGTGAAATGTCCGCCGGGAGAAATAGCGGTTTGACGATCGTTTCAATATAGAGTGCATAAATGACGAAATCGTAGAATTCAAGCGTTCCACCGAGTGATGAAAGCGTTAACGTTTTATAATCTTCACGATTTAATGGGCGCGCCATGGGCTGACCATCAGCCCCAGTTGCAGAACTCATGGATATACTTCCTTTTATAAAATATAGTAAGTCAAAAATAGTAAGATATTATTGTATTATCGGCGAATATCGAGTGCATTCGCGCTGTTGTTGCAATATTTTTGACCATCTTTTGGACGGCGTGTTTTTTAGTAATTTGGCCCATCTTTTGGATGCTTGGCCAAGAAAACACTCACTTTGCAGAAGTGCATCGTTCATTATTACACCATTTCAAAAAAGGGCGCAATGGGTATTCTATAAAAAGCGCAAAAATTGAGAAGCCCATAAGAATGAGGGTTAAAAGGTAACTTATTTGTAGTTAGCTTGGATCAAAAATCACTCTTTCCCTTTTTAGCTCTCTTTCCATTTCAAATCAGCCCGCTCTCAACATTTTACCGCGCAATAAAAAAGCAATGCCGTTTAGGATGAATCATCGAACGGGCATTGCTTTTTTCTAAAAGACGATTGTTAAGACAATCGCTCTCTTTTAATCTCTTTTACCATAAACCTGTGAGACTAGCGATCGAGTTGCATGAGAAGTTGTTTGTAAGGGAGATATCCGCCCAGCATTGTGCCATCTTCAAGGAAGATCGCGGGCGTTCCTTGCACACCAAGCTTCATGCCTATATCAAATTGATTGCTAACGGGGCTATTCGCACACGTTGCATTTTTAACGCTGCGCCCATTTTTTGCATCGGTTAGCGCTTTTGGCTTATCGTCCGAGCACCACACCGACACTAAATGATTGTAACCCACCGATGGAATTCCGGTACGAGGATAGGCCATATAACGCACGGTGACGCCGTTATCGTTATAATCTTTCACATCTTTATGAAGCATCTGGCAATAGGGACAGTCAACGTCGGTAAAGACGGTAATTTTATGCTTTTCGTTTTTCGCTTTATAGACCACCATGTCATCTTCTGAGATGTCATCAATGATCGCTTTTTTCATCTTTTTCGCGTAATTGTCGGTAAGGCTCTCTTTATTAACAAGATCAATCAAATGGCCTTCAAACATATATTTCCCATCTTTTGAGACATAGATGGGCTGTGCAATCTCTTCGATTTCCACTTGATAGATGCCTTTAATCTCACTCTCTGAGATATTTTTTACCGTTACGCCTTGAAAGGTTTCGTTAAAATATTTCAGATCGACTTTCTCTTTTGCCATCGCGCCGGTTGTCATAAGTGCGCCGAGTGTCATCGTTATTAATACTTTTTTAATCATAAATTCACTATCCTCGTGGGTGATTCTCTTGATGAAGTTTTTTGAGGCGTTCCGTTGCCACGTGAGTATAGATCTGCGTTGTCGACAGATTGCTATGCCCAAGCAGAAGCTGAACAACCCTGAGATCTGCCCCGTGATTCACAAGATGCGTCGCAAAGGCGTGCCGCAACGTGTGAGGCGAAACCTCTTCATTAATTCCTAATTGTCGCACATATTTTTTGATAATGTGCCAAAAAGTTTGCCGCGTCATAAAGGTCCCGCGATTACTCACAAAGACCGCTTCTGAACGCCCATCTTTCAATAATGCCGGACGCGAACGCTCGACATATTGCTTTAACCAATCGATCGCCACCTCGCCGAGGGGTATGAGGCGCTCTTTATCCCCCTTCCCAACAACACGCACATACCCCGCACGAAGATTAATCTCCGAAAAGGTGAGCCGCACCAATTCCGTTACCCGAAATCCGCACGAATAGAGCATCTCCAGCATCGCTTTATCACGAAGGCCAATCACAGTCGAGGTATCGGGGGCATCGAGCAACGCTTCCACCTTCTCTTCAGAGAGCGAAACGGGGAGCGATGCGCTAAATTTAGGCAAAATAAGCTTTTCGGCGGGATTATCGTCGCGATATTTTTCAACAATGAGATAGGTATAAAAGTGCTTAAAACAGGAATGATAGCGCGCAAGCGAACGAGGGCTAATCCCCGCACGCCCTTCCCGATCAATAAATCCCTGCAGGTCTTTCGTCGTCGCCGTTTCAATATGTTTAAAACGCTTTTTAAGCGACGCTTCCAACTTATAGAGATCCGATAAATAGGACGCGAGCGTATGCTCACTTAAATTTTCATGAAACCAGAGCGTATCTTTAAAATGCTCAAGGGTTGGATTGGTTTTTTTATCCGTTTCAAGCGGTGAATCGATCGGCATTGGTCTCCTTTTTTTTAACGCTTTTGATCGTTAGGATACCACAGTTTATCCCCTGTTTATGCTAATCCTCACGCTCATTTAAGCTCTTTTCAAGCGCATCAGAGAGTTTCCCTGCCATCTCTTCTTTAAGCTCTAACGGATGCACCCCGCCCCCTTTTAACCCCATTGGTTCTTGCGGACAATTCGCCTCATCAAGCGCCGATTTTGAAGGGATTTTACCTTCAGCCATTTCGGCGACTTTGCGATATTCAATCACCCGATTTTGGCATTTTTCCGCTAAATTAAGATCAAGATTATTAACGCGAATCTGATAGGCATCAGGGAAAAGCTCACTCACGCTGATATCGGTATAAAAAGGAATATTTTCCATCAACTCAAGGCCTAGCTCCTCTTTAAGATCGGGCGCGACATCATTAATACAGCTGTTATCGATCAAATAATTGACGCGATATTCGCCCTCTTCAATGAGATAAAATCGGCGTTCACAAGGAATTTGAGTGCGGTCGTGATAACGCAACAGACGCGCATTAACCTCAGCGCCACTTAGCTCCAAAATCGACTCATTGGTAAGATCATCAGTCTGCTGCCAATAGCTCCATTTCCCATCTGGCGGGGTAAATAATCCCGTCGGCGCAAAGCGGTTACAGTGATCGAGATAATCGAACTCATAGATAATGCGCTCGCTCCCGTTCAGCTCCGTTTCATCATTCGCGCGAATATCGGTCACATAACGATAGTGATTATCGCCAAGCTTACTAAAAGCAAGCTCGATCTCTCCTTCTGGAAAGGGCAGATAATAATGCTCCATCGCCCTATTTGCACACGCTTTGGTTAGCTCATAACGCAGCGTAATGTCTTCCTCAGTAATCTCTTTTTCAAGAAGCGGGCAGCCTGAATTTTTATAAATCAACGTCGCTTCCAGATAATTTTCTAGCGCATCGCCGGGCAAACAGGTTTTAAACTGATCAACGATGACGCCCTCATCACTTTTCATATGCACATCCCACATTCCATCGGCAAAATGGCGAAAGTTGTCGAGTTTTTCCGCTTCCGTCAACGTTTCCGTATCCGCTAGTGCTACAAAAGGTGATAATCCAAATATCCCCGCGAGGATCATTATTGGAAGAGAAACGCGTCGATTTCGTCGTTGGCCAATGCTTAGCATAGAGCAATTCCTATCATCTTGATTTGTTATTCTTAAGTTGTGTAAAGACATCTTATAGTATTCCATATTTGCACGGGATTATCGAGATAAATTACCGCATTTCCCCCGCAATATAAGAAGGTTAATGACAATCTGAGCATTAAATAAAATCACGTCGTGAGTTAAACGATCAAAATTGATGGTAAGCGAGATTTTACCAATAAAACATGCTATTTTTAGACTCCTTTTCAATGATTTGATGATTTGATTTAATCCATGGCAATGACCCAATACCTTCCCATAAAATGGCTCCACCGCGCGCTGGCACTCATCGCAGTAATCTGGTTTTTCCTTGCATTTAGTGGCTATGATTATCTGCCAATTCTTCATGATAGCTATGATACTTGGCGCTTCTATCAAGTTGCCGTACTTTCCCTCTTTGGCGTTGGTTTTTTATTGCTCCCCCTCAAAACTCTCAATACTTTAGGAAATCTCCCCTACTATCTCACCGCCGTATTATTAGGCTTTATGGTGCTGGCGCTTTTTGGCGTTAAAAATGTCACGGCCTATCTCACCTATGGAGTTGGATCACTGCTCTTAATTAGCGGGCTCTACGCGGGAACTCTATTTCGTTACGATGCCAAATGGATGGGAAATCTCTTTGCGCTCCTTGCATTATCCGCATTCCCGATGCTCATACGCTTTTGCATGAATTTTGCTTTTAAAATAATGATTCCGGAAGGGGATATTAGTTGGAATCACACATTTTCCAACATTCGCTATTTGGACGATGTTGTCCTACCTCTCCTAGCGATTTTATGGCTAAGACCCGGGTTTTTAGCTGACAAAAAATGGACTACTTTAATCACGATTTTTAGTGGTTTTTATCTCTTCAATCTTTTTATGGATGGTGCCCGAAGTGCTCTTTTAAGCATCGGTATAACCCTTATATTTATCGCATTTTTTGGAACAAATAAAAAGGCGGCATTGAAGCTACCCGCGCTCTCTATTATCTTTGCTCTTGTACTCTATTACATCGTCAATTTCATCATTGCAGATACGAATGCTCATGCCTTAGCGAGAACTTCGAGCTCTGGGCGTGCTGAGCTTTACCTGCAATCAATCATCCTCTTTAAGGATCATTGGTTATTTGGAATTGGCGGAAGCAACTTTAAGGTTTTTCTCCCCTCAGTATTTGGTGCGACATCCCATCCACACAGCTTTATTTTCCACTGGATGGCGGAGTTTGGCCTCATCGGGGTCCTCTTTTTAGTGGGCTTTTTCTTTACGGCACTCAAACTCTTTTTACGCCGTAAACTAATGCCCTGTTGGATTTGGGCGGCACCTGCAATGGTATCGATGAATGCACTCTTTTCAGGGGCATTTGTCTATCCGCTTAGCCAATTTATCTCAATACTGATTTTCGCCTATGCCTTCCATCTCTATCTGGCTACCTTTCCACTTGATCTCCGCTCAATCAATCATGGGAAACGCACGCATACACCAACGGTTAAGATATCACTGGATTATCCACTACTCGGAATGTTACTACTTAAAAGCCTCACCTTTATGGCGCTTTGTACCACACTCTATATGACTGTGTTGACGCTACCTCATCTTCTGCGTCTTGAAGAGGAGCATCAAACGATGTTTAATTCCGAAAGTACGATTGATATCAAGCCTCATTTCGATGGCCCGTCACTCTGGCAGCGCAATCCGATTATTTTATTCGATGGTACTCAACAGATCATTCACCCGCCCAAAATAGAGACGCCAGAAAAAGAAGAGTCCTAATAACACTCTCTTATAAAATTCACTCATAAAAAAGCACCGAGTGATTCATAACGCCTTCTAATATTTACGTTCGCCTCGGTGCAAGTGGTTTGTATTTATAATTAAATTCCCGTTAAGCTGATGGCCTAACCTGCGTCTATTTCCATAAAAAGGTCTTCATCCAGTGCTCTATATCCTCAATTGCGGATTCTGCTAAGTGACGAATGCGCTCCTTAAATTCAGCATATTCTTCAAGCGATGCTGAGGGTGATAGTTTTTCACTTTCACTCAAATAATGGTGCGCCTGATATTTCACTCGCTCACACACTGACGCTAACGTATCGTGATACACCTCATCCATTAATCCTTTCTCTTCAAAATCCATGATGTCTCCCGTATTTATATTAAAAACAATTGCTTATGCAGAATGTTCTTAGGATATCTGATTTGCATAATTCCAATATGATAATCATCAAATACCCAGATGAATATCAATAAGTTACATGCGATATTTTTACAATCCATGTTTTGTTGAATGAGCCCATTTTGCAAAGACTCTATGACAGAAGTGTTACATCCATTGGGGGGGGTGAGACTTTTTCTTGATCCAGATCAACATCCAACTGTTACGCTCGATTCCCAGCAATATTAAGCGGGTCCCACATGGCCGATAACGATGGCTCATAGGCAAAATCCATAAATCCAATGGCATCAACGGTCTGTTTTCCATAAATAAGGGCGGTGAGAGCGGTTAAACGCAGTGAGGCATTTCCTTTAGCAATAATCGTTCCCCCTAATAAAACTCGGGTCTTAGCATGATAAAGAAGCGTGATCGTAACGGGATGCTGATGCTCGATAAATTCAGCGACAGACGGCGCAGTAATGGTTGCCATTTGATAGGGGATATTGGCCAAACGAGCCTCTCGCTCAGTAATGCCTGTAGCGCCTAATTCCCACTCCCCTAGCCGAACCATTGCACTGCCGAGCGAGCCTAAATAGGGCACGCGATCGGAACGATTTGAGACAATGTTTTGCCCAATGATACGCCCCATCTTATTGGCTGATGCGGCAACCGGTAGATAGCGCGATCCCAAAAGAAAGTGGGGAATGGTCGCCACATCACCG
>JAAZCI010000088.1 GCA_012513365.1 Lysobacteraceae bacterium | reverse complement strand
GAAGCGTTTGGCTTATCGCCCTAAGCAGACGAACTATTCTAGCAACTTTTTTAGATCTGTCAACTCTATTTTAGAAGTTTTTGTGTTCGAAAATCGATCAACTTAAAACCCGTAAAACAGACCGTTTAATCAACGCCTCAATTTAACTTGAGGGGATAAAAACGAAACTGACAAACCCAATTGTTAAAGTGCCAATCTTGCAAACTCCGCTAATTTACTCATGAAACTAACCTCGCCGCCTGGAAGATTTTTTGCTCTCTGCCGAAACAGGTGATCAATTATAGCGAAGATTTAAGATACGTCAACCCCGATTTAAAAGAAAATCGAAAGATTGTCATAAATCCGCAATAAGACCATGATTCAATAAGGAAAGAATTTTGAGGGATTCTAGCATTTTATGGGAAAAACTTAGCGAATAAATGAAACAGCCCGTAAACCCGTCTCTCCCAATGATTCAAATCGCCTAGAAACTGGGCAAATATTTATGAAGCTTTATTCTCCGCCCATAAAAAAGGAGGCAATTGCCTCCTTCGTTTTATATATAGCCCTATATATCTATATTCGCTCTACCCTTTCTGCGCTTCACTGCACTCATCTAATAGTGCCTCAATGCTTGCAAAAGGAAGACCGCTTGTTTCCGTAAGCCCGATCTGGCAAGTTTTACTCGCAGATACGCCCGACGCGCACCCATCACTTTTAAGCGGAAGATGACGCAGGCTATTTCGATTGAGCTCGGGTTGCTTAAACCCTTTATCGCCGGCAAAGCCGCAACAATCGATATCACTCATCACCAATTGATCCGTACAGCGCCCGGCAATTCGAGTCAGCGCTTCTTTCTCCCCGATCGCAGTAATCGAGCATGGCACATGTAAAAGTAGCGCTTCCGACTTAGGCGTAATCGTTAAATTTGGCACGATATGACTATCTATATAGGAGACCGCATCATAGAGCTTCAAATGATCGTCTAAAAAGCCCCGTTTTTTCGCCTCAAAGATGCGTTTTGCGCACGGTGCATTATCGATATAGATGGGAATCTCGCCCTTATTCGATGCGCGAAGCAACTCTCTATTAAGCGACAACGTCGCCTGATCGGCCACTTGATGATTACATTTTGATTCAAACGGCTGTCCGCAACATAAGCCATCGCCCACAATGATCGGAGTAATACCCGCTTTTTTAAAGAGATTCACGGTATGGGTAAAGGTACTCGTACCACTGCCAACTTCCGATAGCGATCGATTCACACACGACACAAAGTAAACCACCTGCTTACCTTTTTTGTGCTCCGCCCTGTCTCGAGCGGTAATCTCTCTCGTTTGATTAAAATCCGTCACACGATGAGGAAGTGATTTCGGAATGATCGGAATTCCTTCAAATTTCCCGTGGAGCGATTCGGTGAGATTGGCGATCCGATTCACTCCGAGCGCTTGCACCGCCCCGACCGCAAGACGTGCCCCTTTTTCCACTTTACTGAAATGACGTTGCGCCATATCCTGCAATTTACTCGGGTTTTCTCCGCGTAACGCATGCATAAACGCGCCGGTATTGATCCCAACGGGACACCGTAACGCGCACATCCCGGTCTCCGCACAGCTCTCAATCCCTTTAAATTGATAGAGCGCCTTCATCTCGTTATAGAGCGCCGGATTATTTCGAATCTCCGGAAGTGCCTCCATATTACGATAAGCACTGATGCGCTGGCGTGGCGTTAGCGTATAGCCATCAGACGGGCACGCCGGCTCGCAAAATCCGCACTCCATACAATCATTAATCAGATCATCCGTCTGCGGGATCGCTTTGATCGATTCAATATGAATGTTTTTATT
>JAAZCI010000087.1 GCA_012513365.1 Lysobacteraceae bacterium | reverse complement strand
TGGATCGTGCAAAAATGAAGGGGCTTGAAGTTGCGGGTGTATGGCAGCTCAATGAGATGCTTGGAGCGACCTTTGCGTATACCTATCTCGATGCAAAATCGAAAGCGCCTGAAAAAGAGTATGAGCGCATGCTGCGTCGCCCACGCCATCAAGTAAGTGCAGGACTTAATTATGCACCGACTGAGCGTTTTAATTTAAATGCGGGTGCAACGTATTACAGTAGCCGATTAGATAAAGATGAGGTAACCCTCGGCGGATTCACAACGCTTGATGTAGCGGCCACGTATCAAATCAATGAGAGCGTGGAAATTACCGCGAAGATCAATAATCTATTTGATAAAAAACATGAGTATGCAAAAGGCTATCGCGAGCCCGGGATTGAAGGGTTTGTTGGCGTCAATATTAAATTCTAAGCGGGTATAAATTCCTCTTTAAAATCAGAAAGCGAGTGAATTGGAAACGATTCATTCGCTTTTTTATGCCGTGCAATTGAATACTTGAATAGTTACAAAAAGCTGTAATTAACAGGACTTTAAAAGGGTGGTATGATAATTCAATACTAAAAAGAGATCTAAATAGACCGTGAGGAGGGGCGCGTGATGCGAATCAGGCAGAGTCTTGTTGTGCTGTTGCTGATGTTAATTATGCAGATCAGTTTTGCGCACCGTTGTGAACGGATTGTGACGCTTTCCCCTGCACTTACCACCATTATCGATGAGATGGGATTGGCTGAAAATTTAGTGGGTCATAGTGAATACTCGCTCCTGCCAAAAGGGCTTAACAGCGTTGAGGTGGGCAGTTATTTTAATCTCAATTTAGAGCAGCTCTATCGTCTCAAACCGACGATGATTTTTCTCGAGCAAAGTGATGAAGGGAAGACGGTAGCGAAGATGAAAAAGCTTGGGCTGCCGGCTCAAACCATTTTGCTCAATACGCTTGATGAGATTGAGGCAAGTTACGCGAATATAAGTGCGGCGTGTGGCTTTTCTCCTGATGATTTGACGGGCGAGAAAGCGTTGGTAAAGACCGATTTATCTGCACAACAAAACCGATTAACCGATCAAGGAAACGGGCTCGTGTTTTATGGTGATGGACGAGCGTATGAATTAGACCTGCCGACGCTTGCGGTAGGAAAGAGCTTTCATCGAGATCTTTTCAATTATTTAGGATTAACGCTTTTATACGATGGGCCACTCAATGCGCCGACGTTAAATAGCGAAGCGCTCTTTGCACTCAACCCCGATTGGATCATTATTTTAAATGGCGATTCGGCGGCAAATTATGACACACTCGAGCAATTAACGGTGCGTAACATTGAGGTGAAATGGCCGCGTCTTGAGGGAATGAATGCCGTGAAAAACGGGCAAGTTTACGAATTAAAAGGGTATTGGAGCATGATGCCAACGCCCCGAGCGATGGAGTCCATTGCGGAACAGGTGATAACCGTTTTAGATCAATCAGAGTCGCCAAATTCTATTGATAAACAGAAGGAAAATATACAATGAAAATTGCAAATAATGTGACTGAACTCGTAGGGCATACGCCGCTTGTTCGCCTTAATCGCCTTACCGAAGGCATGCCGGCGGAAGTGGTGGTAAAACTTGAGTATTTCAATCCATCTCACTCCATTAAAGACCGCATTGCGGTAGCGATGATTGCGCGTGCAGAAAAAGAGGGGCTTTTAACCAAAGACTCTGAAATTGTGGAGCCCACTTCAGGAAATACCGGGATCGGGCTTGCGATGGTCTGTGCGGCAAAGGGCTATCCATTAACGCTCACCATGCCAGAAACCATGAGTAAAGAGCGTCAAATGCTCTTAAAAGGTTACGGCGCAAATCTTGTGCTAACCGATGGAAAAGCCGGCATGAGCGGCGCGATTGCCAAGGCGAAAGAGATGGCGGAAGAAAATCCTAATATCTTTATTCCTCAGCAATTTGATAACCTTGCAAACCCTGAAATCCACCGCGAAACCACCGCGATCGAGATCTTAAACGATACCGATGGCAAAGTGGATATCTTTATTGCGGGCGTCGGTACGGGCGGTACGATTACCGGGATTGGCGAGGTGTTAAAAGCCCATAATCCGAACGTTGAAATTATTGCGGTTGAACCTGCGGAATCGGCGGTTTTATCGGGCGAACCCTCAGGCCCTCATAAAATCCAAGGGATCGGCGCGGGATTTGTCCCGAGCGTATTAGATACCGATATCTACGATAAAATTGTGAAGGTGCCGAGCGATAGCGCCATTGAAATGGCGAAAGCAGCGGTGCGTAAAGAGGGGCTTTTAGTGGGTATCTCATCAGGAGCGGCGATCTATGCGGCGCTTTTAGAAGCGAAAAAAGAGGAAAATCGCGGCAAACGCATTGTGGCGATCGTGCCCTCGTTTGGCGAGCGTTATCTCTCAACGGCGCTCTTTGATGAGTATCGTTAATCCTTTTTAACACACCGAATCACAATTTGGCGTGAAAATAATTTGAAGGCGAATCTGTTTTAACGAGTGGATTCGCCTTTTAAATTTAAAACTATATGAATGAGTGCAGAGTATGCTAAAATTGATCGTTTACCATTTCCCGTAAACGGTCTTCGTTTGCGGAAAATCAATGTTTATATAGCGATGTTTTTATAGGAGATTGTATGACAGAGCAAACCCTTTCAATTATCAAGCCCGATGCAGTTGCAAAAAACGCAATTGGTGCAATCTATTCACGTTTCGAAACTGCAGGTTTCAAAATTGTAGCGGCGAAAATGGCTCAATTAACTCGCGAAGAAGCAGAAGGTTTCTACGCAGTGCATAAAGAGCGTCCTTTCTTCAACGATTTAGTTGAATTCATGATCTCTGGCCCCGTAATGATCTCTGTGTTAGAAGGCGAAAACGTGATCGCTAAACACCGCGACATCATGGGTGCAACGAACCCTAAAGAAGCATTAGCGGGTACGATTCGTCATGACTTTGCTGACTCAATCGACGCAAACGCAGTTCACGGTTCAGATGCGCCTGAAACAGCGAAAGTTGAAATCGAATATTTCTTTGGCGAAAACGCTGTTGGTAAAGTAGGCGTTTGTTCAAAATAAGTTCGTATGCAAGAGATAAAAATAGATCGTGTTGCTCCCGTTACTGAAAAAGTAAACTTATACAGTTTACCGCTTGACGGGATGCAAGCGTTTTGCGAAGAGCTTGGTGAAAAGCCATATAGGGCCACTCAAATTATGAAGTGGCTCTATCATAAGGGCGTATCCAGCATCGATGAGATGACCGATATCTCGAAAAAAACGCGTGAGAAGCTCAATAATGTAGCGACATTGGGATTGCCTGAGGTGATTCGCGATTTGCCGTCAAACGATGGTACGCGAAAATGGCTCGTGCGCATGGATTCTGGAAACTCGATCGAGATGGTCTATATTCCAGAAGATGGCCGCGGGACACTTTGTATCTCATCACAGGTAGGCTGTGCGCTCGATTGCAGTTTTTGTGCAACGGGTAAGCAGGGCTTTAACCGCAATTTAAGCGTTGCTGAGATTGTCGGCCAAGTGGTGCTTGCGAAAAAGCTCTTAAATGATTTTGAAGAGATCGATAATTTCACGCCGCGTAAACTTACCAACATCGTATTTATGGGGATGGGGGAACCGCTCCTTAACTATCGTAATGTGGTGGCTGCGGGAAAAATCTTCTTAGATGATTATGGATTAGGATTATCAAAACGTCGGGTGACATTAAGTACCTCGGGCGTTGTGCCTGCGATCTATCGTCTGAAAGAAGATCTTGATTTAGCGCTCGCCATTTCCCTTCATGCGCCGTATAACACTCTGCGTGATGAGCTCGTTCCGATCAATCAAAAATATCCGATCGAAGAGCTACTTGAAGCGTGCCAAGCTTATATCGAGGGAACGCCGAGTAAGAAAATCACTTGGGAATATGTGATGCTAAAAGGCATTAATGACCGTGAAGAAGATGCTCATGCACTTGCGCGCCTAATTCGTCATATCCCCGGTAAAGTCAACTTAATTCCCTTCAATCCATTTGACGGATCAGACTACAAAACATCGAGCGAAAAGCAGATTAATCATTTTAGAAACACGCTAAAAGGTTATGGTATAGTAGTCGTTACCCGTAAAACTCGTGGGGAAGATATTGATGCCGCATGTGGGCAATTAGCTGGTCGAGTATTAGATAAAACCAAACGTACCGCCGGAAAAGAGTAAGTCCAACGTCAAAATTCAAGAGAGGAATAGATCTGTGAGAGTCATTATTACTGGGTTAATTGCGATCATGTTATCGGCATGTGTTACAACCACCGGTGGTAGCTCCGGCGCAAGTGGGAGTCGTGGAAAATATGTCACCTACGAAGAGCTCGAAGAGATCGACCGCATCAATTACCAGCTCGGTAAAAGCTATATCGAAAATGCCAACTATGATGTGGCAGAAGATAAGCTGATGAAGGTAGTCACCAGTGCCCCTAATTTCCCAGAGGTCTATAACGCGCTTGGCGTATTGAGTGAACGTCGCGGACGCTTTACCAATGCGCTAACTCTCTTTTTTAAAGCGATCGAACTCAATCCCAATTTAGATATTGCCATGCAAAACTATACCCGTCTCCAATGCCGCGAGAACGGAACGGATTCGCTTGAGATGATCGCCTATCAAGCGCAACATCCTGTATTACGTGCAGGAATCTACACCGGCGTCGCTGAGTGTGCACTTGGGAAAAAATCCTATGATGTCGCCCTTAAAAATGCGAACCAAGCCATTAATGCCGATCCGAACTACGGTCTTGCCTATTTTAACCGTGCAATTGCGCTCTATCATAAACGCCAATACCGCGATGGGTTACAATCGTTAGCAAAATTCCATGATATTAAAGGCTATACTGCGCCAGGCGCTCGTTTAGGGCTCGAAATGGCGAAGAAAGTTAACGATAAAGCGGAAATCCAAAAGTTCACATATGTGATCGAAACGCAGTTTAAATAATAACGAACAGATAAGAAGTTTAGTCGATGCAAATTGAAGAGTTAGGTGATACATTACGGGCCCGTCGGGAAGAGAAGAACTTCACGATCGAGCAGGTGTCCCGTGCAATCTCATTACGCAGCTCCATTATTGAAGAGCTTGAGCGAGGCGATTACTCGAAAATCGATGCGCTCCTCTATACCAAAAATTACTTAAAACGCTACGCCGGCTATTTGGGATTCACTCCCGATGAGGTCGAAGCGATGATCGAGAGCATTCCGGTCGAAGATAAAAGCTATCAACATTTAAAACTCAACACAGAGATTAAAAATAAAGAGAATCGTCGTAAAAAAAGCTTCATTTTACGCCTCTATTTCTTTGTGGTGATTCTGATTTTAGCTTCAGTTTATCTCTATTTTACCCTCGATAAACATGGCGATTTCTTTAAAAATGGCATCGCACCAACGCCTCAAGATGAAGCGATTATTGATGAGAGCGACGTACCACCACCCTTAACGGAACCGCGCCGTCAAGGCCCGTCCGTTTTCACAGAACCAAGTGCCGTTGATCCGCTGATTGAGATGAATCGTGGGAAAATGACCGATGATTCAAATGAGGCAGTGGGGGATTACGGATTTACCCGTCCGATTGATGAATCGGTTGAAGCAGAAACAAATAATCTAAATGATGCAGATGAGCCAAGTCCTGAAATTTTAGCGGAGATTGAAAATATTAAATCTTTGGCTAAGCTTGGCGTGCCGACAAAAGGAGCGGGGAATCAGCAAGAGAGCGTAATCGCTGAAGAGGAAAATCTTCTCTATATTGAGACCAATGATGATTGCTGGATCGGTCTTTATGATGGTAGTGGCAATACGCCGGTACAAGCGATTGTTAAACCCGGTGAGCCGTTCCGTTTAACTCTGGAAGATCGTCATTTTATTACCAAAAATGGTGAAAAATCGATGCGCCTTAAATTTGGCAATGGTCGCGCGGTGACGGAACTTCGCGTCAATGGTAAAACCGTCGATCCCGAGCTCTATACACCTCAAGGCAAACGTAATATTATTACCTTCAACTTAAATCCTGAAGATTATCAATAAAAATAGAAAACTATGAGCAAAAAAATTACTGCAATTCGTGGGATGCACGACTGGCTCCCCTCTGAAAGCCACTATTGGCAAACGATTGAGGCGGAACTGAAAAATCTTTTCACTGAATATGGCTATCTTGAGTTGCGTACTCCGCTCCTTGAAGAGACTCGCCTTTTTACGCGTTCACTCGGTGAAGTGACCGATATCGTTGAAAAAGAGATGTATACTTTCCCCGATCAAAATGAGAACTTAAGCTTAACGCTTCGTCCTGAAATGACAGCGGGAATCGTGCGTGCGGGCATTGAACATGGTCTTTTCTATAATCAAACTCAAAAAGTATGGCAAATTGGTCCAGCGTTTCGTTATGAGCGTCCTCAAAAAGGGCGCTATCGCCAATTCCATCAAGCGGATATTGAGATTTTCGGTATTGAAACACCGGATGCAGATGCGGAAATGCTCGCAATGCTTCATCGTTTATGGAAACGTTTAGGCATTGATCAAGAGGTAAAACTTGAGATTTACTCGATGGGTACCGCACCATGCCGTAAGGTATATCGTGAAGCGCTCATCGCTTATTTTGAGCAATACCAAGATAAACTCGACGAAGACAGTCAGCGCCGTCTCTATCGCAATCCGCTCCGTATTTTGGATTCGAAAAACCCTGAACTTGATGGCATTATTAAAGATGCGCCTCAGCTCATTGATTACCTTGATGAGGAATCCAAAGCTCATTTTGATGATCTTTGTGCCTATCTTGATGCGCTTGGCATCGAGTATATTATCAATCCTCGCATCGTGCGCGGGATGGATTACTACACTCGTACCGTATTTGAGTGGACCACCGATAAACTTGGCTCGCAAGGCACGGTATGCGGTGGTGGACGTTACGATAAAATGGTGGAAGAGCTTGGTGGACGAGCCACCCCTGCGATCGGTTTTGGTATGGGCATGGAGCGTCTGATCCTGCTTTGCCAAGCGTGCGAAGTGGAAGCAAAAGAGATTGCGCCGCTTGTGACCACTGTATTTCTTGGAAAAGAGGCGGAGCGTGTTGGGTTAACGCTGGTTGAATCGATCCGTGATGCGATGCCCGGTGAGAAAATTATGCTTAACTTAGGCGGAGGCAGCGTCCGCTCACAAATGCGTAAAGCCGATAAGTCAGGCGCGCGCTGGGCATTAATTATGGGTGAAGATGAGCTTCAAAATGGATCCGTTGTGGTGAAAGATCTGCGTGAAGATGGTTCGCAAGAGACCATTTCTCAATCAGAGCTCGTCGCATGGTTAAAAAACGCAAATTAGGAGATCGGGATGAGCCTTAAAGAATTTGAAACCGATGAACAACGTGCCGAAGCGCTTGTTGATTGGCTGAAACAAAACAGTAATTTTATCTTGCTTTTAGCGGTAGTGATTGTAGGAACGATTGTCGGTCAGAACTATTATCAATCCCATAAAGCGGGGAAAACCGTGAATAATATTGCCGCGCTTGATGCGCTTGCGATGGAAAAGGGCACTGAGGGGAATCTCTCTAAAGCGCAATTAACCGAGTTTTTAGATAAAAACAACAACCAAGATCATCAGGCATTAGGCGTGATGACCGTTGCTGGTGAGCTCGCAAATCGCGGTGAATATCAAGAGGCGAAAGTCCTTTTAACCGGTCTTGATACACAAAAATTTGATCCAAGCTTAAAAGCGCTCGTTGATTTTCGTTTAGCGAAAGTGTTATTTGAATTAAACGAATACGATGCCTCATTAAAGGTCTTAGACGGCATGGATTCAATCTCATTTAGAGGGCTTGCGCAAGCGTTATCCGGTGATATTCATCTCGCAAAAGGCGATGAAAAGCGCGCGATTGCGTCGTATGAAGCGGCGTTGACTTCACCGAATGCCCCGCGTGATGGCGTATTATTAAAACTTGCGCAACTAGCAGGTAGTGAGGCAGGCGAAGCGCCAGTGGATAATACCCCTGTAAATGCGGTTGAGCCAGAAACAGAATTAAAAACTGATGCAGTAGCATCGTAATAAATACTAATTATTAATACTCACACGATCATGTCGCGAAAGCGCTACAGGAACGAGAAAAGGAGCGATTGATGTCGATGAAACGATCCATGGCATTAGCCACATTTGCAGTAGTCACGCTAACAGGGTGCAGTGGCTTGATTTCAGGAAAATCAAACCGCATTCAACCGACCCCACTCAATCAAGAAGTCCCTAGCCACTTAGCGCAAACCGCGTGGAGTAGCTCAGTGTCAGCGAAAGTGGAAGCAACGTCGGGCAATCGTTTTACCCTCGGCGTTCAAAATGGACGTTATTTTGTGGCGGGTGATAACGGCATGGTCAGCGCAGTCTCTGAAGGCGGTGGCGTTCTTTGGAATGCAAAAACCGATCCACTTTATACCGGCGTTGGCGTTGAAGGCGATAAAGTCTTTGTCGGCACCAAACAGGGCGAATTAGTGGCACTCTCAGCCGTTGATGGTAAAGAACTCTGGCGTAAAGGCTTATATGGCGCAAGCATTGTGACACCCAAAGCGCACAATGGCGTCGTTGTTACAGTTACCCAAGGGGGCGCAGTCGAAGCATTTGATAGCGCAACCGGAGAGATGAAATGGGCCTATATGATGGCGCCAACTCGCTTTTCAATGCGCGGATCGGCAGAACCGATCGTTTTCCAAAATGATCTCATTGTGAGTAATGATGCTGGCCAAGTGATTCGTTTTGATGTGCAAACGGGCGCGGTTAAATGGGGCGTTAAAACTTCACGCGTGAGTGATTCAGGCCTGGTTGGTAGCATGCTCGATATCGATTCCGCACCGCTTGTGGTTGGAAATGATCTCTACGTTGCATCGATTCGTCAAGGCATTAGCAAAATTACCGCTCAAGGTCGCCTCCTTTGGACAAAAGGTAATGGTGTTTATGCGGGAATTGCCCACCACGGCGGAAATATTTTATCCGTTGAAGATGAAGGACGCATCGTTGCACTCTCAACCCAAAATGGGGATGAACAATGGGTCAATACCGATCTTTTAGGGCGCGGTGTGAGCCGTCCTGTGATCGCAGGTGGAAAACTCGTTGTGGCTGACTTTGAAGGGTATGTGCACGCACTTGATCCACAAACTGGTCGTCTTTTAAGTTCAACTAAAGTAGGAAACGGTGCATTTTTACCTGATTTAACGGTGATCGGAAATGCAGTATTCCTCCAAGAAAAAGCAGGGCGCTTAATTAAAGTAGTGCTATAATCGCCCCTTTTTATCTTTCACGAATTACATTAGAAGTATATAAGTATGTTACCGATTTTTGCTCTAGTGGGGCGCCCGAATGTCGGGAAATCCACCATTTTTAATATTTTAACGCGAACGCGTGATGCGCTTGTGGCTGACCAGCCCGGGCTTACGCGCGATCGTCAATATGGTCACGGCGTTGTCGGTGATAATCCCTATATGATTTTAGATACCGGTGGATTATCCGGCGATGAAAATCGTATGGATCAGCTGATTGAATCGCAAGTTTGGAAAGCGGTTGATGAGGCGGATGTGATTTTGTTTGTGGTTGATGGCCGTGAAGGGCTAACCGCATTTGATGAAGATATCGCCAATCGTTTACGCCGTTCAGATAAGCCTTGCATTGTGGTAGTCAATAAAGCGGAAGGGCAAGATCCTGAGCTGATTATGAGCGATT
>JAAZCI010000086.1 GCA_012513365.1 Lysobacteraceae bacterium | reverse complement strand
TAGGGTTTATGAGAACAGTTAAAATAAAAATATATTAATGGATTAGGTCTAAATTGACTAAAAATTAGCCTGTCACACAACGTGGCATAGAAAATTTTTTAATTGATGACGATCGACAAAATTTATGGCGCGCTTTTTGCTAAATAATCGAATGATTCAATTATGAATCATAACGTATCAATGAGTTGATAGTTTAGGTGTGCTGAATTGTTGGCAAGATTCTTAATGGGAAGATATTTACAATTAAGAGCATCTCTCCACGATTTATTTAGGCCGTACGATTTTTGACGTAGGTCATATTTTCGATCATAAATAAAATTTATTGAGAGGATTTAAAAAAGCTATATAGTGTTCATTTTTGGATAAAAATCGCTCAATTAAACCGGGTTTTCGCTGAATAATGAGTGGCTTGGGATTGATTGACAAATCTTGACGAAAAAAAGCCCAACCGGTAGAAGGGTTGGGCAAAAGGTGAGGAACGAACGCCTCAAAAAGGTGAGTGTGACACTCTAGGACTAGGATTGATTACATTGATGATCGGTTAATTACGCTGACCTTTCGGGCTAAAGAAGATGCGCGCAATGATGTTGAGCAGTAAGATCGCGATTGTCATAAAGAAGACGCCGGCCCAAGCAAGATGTTGTAAATTGCTATCGGGGGTCATCGCGAAGTTATAGATCGTCACCGGTAAACTTGCCATCGGCTCCATCACATTGGTGGTCCAGAATTGGTTGGAGAGCGTGGTAAAGAGAAGCGGCGCCGTTTCACCTGAGATACGTGCAATGGCGAGCATAATCCCCGTCATAATGCCCGATAGTGAGGCTTTTAGAGTGATATTGATGATGATTTTCCACTTAGGTGCACCAAGGGCATACGCCGCTTCCCGAAGCGTGTTTGGGACTAAAAGGAGCATATTTTCCGTGGTTCGAATCACAATCGGAATCTGAATCAGCGCGAGCGCTAAAATCCCCGCAAGGCCTGAGAAGTGTCCCATTCGTACCACAACGACGGTATAGACAAAAAGCCCAATTACGATCGAGGGGGAGGAGAGGAGCACGTCATTAATAAAACGAATCACCGAGGTGAGGCGACCATTCGGGTTATATTCCACCAGATAGATTCCGGCAAAAATGCCCATTGGCGTACCGATAAAGGTGGCCCATAAAATTAGAATGCCACTTCCGACAATGGCGTTTAATAATCCGCCGCCTTCGGAGTTTGCGGGCGGGGTCATCTCGGTAAAAAATTCCATCGAGATGCCACCAAAACCTTTCGTTACAGTGGTAAATAGGATTAAAAAGAGCCAGAAGAGCCCAAAGAGCATCGCCGTCATCGAGAGCGCAATGGCGCCGCGATTAATCCATTTACGAATGCGCTGTTTTTTAAGGCGCATGGCGTGGCGATTTTGATCGGAGGGCGTTTGATTTGTGGCAGAAACGGAGTTGGAATGAAGGGTCTGTGTCGTCATCTTAATAAGCCTTTCGATTCATAATGAGTTTAGAGAGCGTGAGCACGATAAAGGTGATGATAAAGAGGAGAAGCCCCAATTCAATCAACGCTGCGGTGTGCAGCTCACTCGACGCTTCGGCAAATTCGTTCGCAAGGGCGGAGGTGATACTGTTTCCGGGCATAAAGAGCGATAGGCTATCGAGTTGATAGGTGTTCCCGATGACAAAGGTCACCGCCATCGTCTCGCCAAGGGCGCGCCCAAGTCCAAGCATAATGCCGCCAAATACCCCTTTACGAGTGTGCGGTAAGATGATGTGCCACACCACTTCCCACGTCGTTGCGCCAAGACCGTAGGCCGATTCTTTCATCATTTGTGGGGTACGTTCAAAGACATCGCGCATCACTGATGCAATGTAGGGAATGATCATAATGGCGAGAATAATGCCCGCGGAGAGAAGCCCGATTCCAAAAGCAGGCCCTTCAAAAAGTTTATTAATGAGCGGGATATTGGCGGTAAGGCGCGTGAGCGGCTCTTGGAGATGATCGGCAAAAAACGGCGCGAAGACAAAGAGTCCCCACATCCCGTAGACGATACTTGGAATCGCGGCTAAGAGCTCAATTGCAATGCCGAGAGGCTTTTTAATCCAGTTTGGCGCGAGTTCCGTTAAAAAAAGCGCAATCCCAAAACTGACCGGAACCGCAATTAAAAGGGCAATAATGGAGGTGACGAGCGTTCCGTAGATCGGCACTAATGCCCCAAATTGATCCATCGGCGCGTTCCACTCTTTCGTCCAAAGAAACTTGAGACCAAATTCTTTAATGCTCGGCATCGAGGCGATGATGAGCGAAACAATGATGCCCCCGAGAAGTAGGAGAACAAAGTAGGCAGACCCTTTGACCAGTAGACCAAACAGCCTGTCAAAATGGGCGCTGAATTTAGAAGCGTAATGTGTCTGTCGACTCATAAAATAATTCGTTCCTTGTAGTTAACGTAACGGTGGGCGGGCAGTGTTATTATTGTCGATCTGTGTCAAATCGGTGCCTTCTGTCCCAACGATTGTCTTATTTGATTTCAATTTATCTACCAATTTGTAGATATGCTGAAATGACAAGGGAATCATCGCTCCACTTGCCATCTCAGTGTGTCATTGATTTAGAATACGCGAAATCAATTATTTAGTTTTGATCTCTTTTGCAAGCGTCTCATCGATGATGGTTACAACGTTTGCAGGAAGTGGCGCATAGTCTAAGCCTTTAGTGATCGCTTGACCTTTTTCAGTCTGGCCCCATTGGAAGAATTTGATAATCTCTTCCGCTTTCACCGGATCTGCTTGATCTTTATGCATTAAGATAAAGGTCGTTGAGGCTAATGGCCACGCGTTTTTACCTTCACGGTGGGTGAGGTCTTGCGCAAAGGATTGTTTCCAATTCACTTTCGCTGCGGCCGCACTGAAGCTTTCCGCGCTTGGGCTTAACACTTCACCATCTTTTGACACCAGTTTGGTGTAGCTTAAATTGTTCTGTTTTGCGTAGGCATACTCAACGTATCCGATGGAACCTTTTACACGTTGAACGAATGCAGTCACGCCGTCGTTACCTTTCCCGCCGATACCGGTAGGCCAGTTTACGGTTGAGCCTGCACCCACTTGGTCTTTCCAGTCGCTATTGACTTTCGAGAGGTAGGTGGTGAAGATAAATGAGGTCCCTGAACCGTCTGCACGACGCACAACTGAGATCGCTTGATCGGGGAGTGTTACGTTCGGGTTTAAGGTTTGAATCGCTTCATCGTTCCATTTTTTGATTTTGCCGAGGAAGATGGCGCCTAAGGTTTTCCCGTCAAGAACGAGCTCATTGGATTTGATGCCTTCAACGTTGATCGCAAGCACCACGCCGCCCGTGACCGTTGGGAATTGAACTAATCCCTTCTCTTTAAGATCC
>JAAZCI010000085.1 GCA_012513365.1 Lysobacteraceae bacterium | reverse complement strand
GCTTTTGTATGGCCGGCAAATACGGTAATCCCTGCATCGGTAAGACGTTTAATGAGCACCATCGGCACGGTTTCAGGCGCAAGGGTAATGAGGATATGCCCAAAGCGACCGTTTGCTTCGATTAGGCGAGTTAACACCGCTTCACTGGGAATATGAATGTTTTCTTCTTTATGAATGCCTTTTCGCAAAGGATTGATCATCGGGCCCTCTAAATGAATCCCGAGAAGCCCATTGAGATTGGTTTTAATTCCCGCTTCAATGGCATCGAGTGCCTGCATAATCACCTCATCGGTAGGCGTAATCAAGGTCGGAAGCAGGGCATGGGTTCCAATCGAGAGGTGGGCGTTTAAAATCGTTTTTAACCCGTCAAGCGTTGGCTCATCATTAAACAAAATTCCGCCGCCGCCATTGACCTGAAGATCAATAAATCCCGGTGTGAGTATTCCCGTAATGGTGCTTTGAGGGATATTAGGCGAAAGCGTACTAAGCGTCTTACGATCTTCTCTATTTTGAGTATCAAAGATCGCCTCAATGAGGTCATTATCTCGGTTAATGAGGAGCGTTTGCTCCAACAAAAACGCCTCCCCATCAAAGAGGGAAGGCGCGTGAATCAGTTCGTAATTAATCATAATCTAATTGTAATCGAATGTTAGAGCGTTTCGGTCACTTTTTTAAGATTTGGCGGAGTATCAGGATTAAATCCGCGATGAAGTGAGAGCTCTTCGACGAGCTTATAGTAGGCCGTCATATGGACAAGCGGTTGTAAAATGGGGTGAACTTCAGGGAGCACGAGCGTATTGTCAGATTTCCCTTTTGTGTCGAACGCTAACACGTTTGCGCCGTAGCTCGTGAGTTTTTTGTTAATCTCAAGGCTTGAAGCGCGAGATTCATCATTTCCAACAAAACTAATGACCGGGTAGTTCTCTTTTAAAAGTGAAACCGATCCGTGGAAAATTTCGGTGGCTGAAATGCCTTCTGCGTGGATTTGGCAGGTCTCTTTCAGTTTAAGGGCCGATTCAAGGGCTGAACTTAATCCGACGCCACGGCCAATAGAGAAGGTCTCAACACAATCTTGCAGGCTTTCAATAAAATAAGGCCAGTCGGTCATCTGTAGGGTTTGATCGAGGTAAGCGGGGAGATTTAGGAGGGCTTCTGCGAGCTCGTTATTTTCACTCCAGGTCGCTAAAATCGAGGCAAAGGCGGAGAGACTACCGATATAACTTTTCGTTGCGGCAACGCTCTTTTCTTCCCCTGCATTAATGCCAAGTAAAAAATCACATTCTTTCGCTAGTGGTGAATCGGTGTCGTTAATGATGCCGACCGCTTTAGTGCCGCCCGCACGAATTTTTTGTAAAAACTTGATAAGATCTGGGCTTTTTCCCGATTGGGAGGTAACGATTAGGAGTGAATTTTTAAGTTTTAACCCTTTATCGTAAATAGACGCAAGAGAGGGCGCCGCTACGGTCACCGGTACACCAAGACTCTCTTCAAAGATATATTTTGCATAGTTTGACGCGTTAAAAGAGCTACCACGTCCGAGGGTTACGATATGCCAAGGATCGGTTTTTTTTAGGTATTCTGAAAGCTCGATCAGTTGAGGCGCGTTTGCTTCATGTTGCGCTTCAATGACATTGGGAATTTCTTTAATCTCTTTTGCCATGAATGTTGACATATTCGTATTCCTTTTATTGATCCTTTTTAAGCATTGATTCTAATTTTTTTTTCGCCAATATGATTACGGACAAATTGTTCCGCCACTCGGCCACTGCGAGAACCGCGCTGTAATGAAAATTGTAGGGCTTTGCGTTTCACCTCTTCATCGTAATCGAAATCGGGTGCATAGCGAGTAAGCCAGCTCTGAACGATCTCTAAATACTCTTTTTGTGAAAAGGGATAGAACGAGAGCCAGAGCCCAAAGCGCTCAGAGAGCGAAATTTTCTCTTCGATCGCTTCGACGGTATGAATCTCATCGCCTTTCGCATTATCGTGCATATATTCAGGCAGAAGATGGCGACGATTGGAGGTGGCGTAGATCAAAACATTGTGTGATGGGCTAATCAGTGAGCCGTCCAAAATCGCCTTAAGCGACTTATAAGAGGGGTCATTATCCTCAAAGGAGAGGTCATCACAAAAAATAATGAATTTATAGGGTTGGTTTTCGATCTGCTTAAAGAGGGACGGTAGGGCAGGAAGATCATCAGAATCGATCTCAATGAGCTTAAGTCCTCGATCTTGGTATTCCGTTAAACAAGCCTTTACTAGCGATGATTTTCCCGTACCTTTTGAGCCGGTAAGCAGAACGTTATTGGCCGGATACCCCTCAAGAAATTGAAGGGTATTGGCTTTAATAATGCCGATTTGCCGTTCGGAGCACCGAATGGCGGCAAAGTCGATTTGGGTTGGATTATCAATCCCCTCAAGATAACCGTATGGACCAAGATGAGAACGCACCCACCGAAACGCGGAATATTTGGAGAAATCACAGGATTTCGGTAACGGGGGAAGTAGCGGTTCGATCCGCTCTAATACCGCAGTTAAGCGTTCTAAAAAAGGAATAATCTTGTCCATAGGTTGAGAGGCTAATCCTTATTTTTCTTCAAATTGACCAAGGCTCATCAATTTATTATAACGCGCTTCAATGCGTTCTTCATCAGAGAGCGCTTTGAGGCTTTCAAGATGCTCTAAAATTTTCGCCTTAATCGATGCAGCCATCTCTTCAGGAGCTCTGTGAGCGCCACCTTTAGGCTCTTCGATAATATCGTCAATGAGGCCAAATTCTTTGTTGCGATCTGCGGTAACGCCCATCGCTTCAGCCGCTTCTTTATTTTTCTCAGCACTTTTCCAAAGAATTGAGGCGCACCCTTCCGGTGAGATGACCGAGTAGATTGAATATTGGAGCATCATCACTTTATCGCCAACGGCGATCGCAAGCGCGCCGCCTGATCCGCCTTCGCCCGCAACGGTACAGATAATCGGCACTTTAATGGTACTCATCTCTAGTAAGTTACGTGCAATCGCTTCACTTTGGCCGCGCTCTTCTGCACCGATCCCAGGATAAGCACCGGGGGTGTCGATAAAGGTAATGATCGGCACGTTAAAACGCTCAGCTAATTTCATTAAGCGAAGTGCTTTACGATACCCTTCAGGGCGGGGCATACCAAAGTTACGTTTAATTTTCTCTTTGGTATCGCGCCCTTTTTGATGACCAATCACCATAACTGGCTGCCCATTAATTCGAGCAAGACCGCCCACAATTGCATGGTCATCAGCATAGTGGCGATCGCCATGGAGCTCTTGGAAATCGTCAAAGATTAGATCGATATAATCGAGCGTGTAAGGACGAAGTGGGTGACGCGCGAGCTGCGCAACCTG
>JAAZCI010000084.1 GCA_012513365.1 Lysobacteraceae bacterium | reverse complement strand
TGCATAAACGCGCCGGTATTGATCCCAACGGGACACCGTAACGCGCACATCCCGGTCTCCGCACAGCTCTCAATCCCTTTAAATTGATAGAGCGCCTTCATCTCGTTATAGAGCGCCGGATTATTCCGAATTTCCGGAAGCGCCTCCATATTGCGATAAGCACTGATGCGCTGGCGTGGCGTTAAGGTATAGCCATCGGATGGGCACGCCGGCTCACAAAATCCGCACTCCATACAATCATTAATTAGATCGTCCGTCTGTGGAATCGCTTTGATCGATTCGATGTGAATATTTTTATTATCGGTAATGAGGACATCGGGATTTAAAATACCATTTGGGTCAAATAGTTTTTTAATGCGACGCATAATCTCATAGATCTCCTCGCCCCACTCCCGCTCGACAAAGGGTGCAATATTTCGCCCCGTACCGTGTTCCCCTTTAAGTGATCCGCCAAGTTCAACCGCCACAAGATCCGCCACTGCATTTAAAAAGGCATCAAACCGTTTCGCCGCCGCATCATCACTCATCTTTTGCACTAAAACAAAGTGGAGATTTCCCTCAAGCGCGTGCCCCATAATCATCGCTTCAGGATACTCATATTCTTTAAAAAGCTCCGTCAAACGGCGAACGCCATCCACCATCTTCTCCATCGGGAAGACCACATCTTCGGTGATGACATTGGTTCCCTCTGGCCGGCCTTTTGAAACGATCGGAAGCAGACCTTTGCGCACATTCCAATAATGCTCGGTAATGGCAGGATCTTTCTGAAATCCGGTGTGATAACTATATTGATAAGCTTTAGCAATCTCATCGATCACCGCGATCTGCTCATCGAGCGCTGCCGCCGTCTCCGCTTTTGTCTCAATTAAAAGACACGCCGAATCTTCATTTAATTCATTGTAGAAAAAGGGAGGCAGATCCCGCGTGACATTCCCGACAAATTGGATGCTCTTCCCATCGATCAATTCCACCGCATCGACGATCGCCCCGGCTTTAATCCCCGCAACGGCGCTACAACAATCCGCCAGCGACTCAAAATAGAGAAAGGCCGACGCTCTATTTTCATAATCGGGCACGGTGTTATAGGTCACCTCGCTGACAAAGCCCAGCGTTCCTTCTGCCCCCACTAAGAGATGTTTTAAGATATCGATCGGATCATCGTAATCTAACAGTGAATTAACGCCATAACCCGTCGTGTTTTTAAGACGATACTTATGGCGCACCCGCTCAGAGAGTTTCGGGTCGTGTTTAATCTGCTCAGCAAGCTCGGTTAATTCTTCTAAAAACGTCTCATGCGACGCTCGAAATGCCTCAACGCTCTCAGGATCTTTGGTATCGAGCACCGTGCCATCGGTGAGCACGACCCGCAGGTCGGCAAGCGTATGATAACTATTATCTTTCGTCCCGCAACACATGCCGCTGCTATTATTCGATAAAATCCCGCCGATACGCGCCGTGTTGATCGATGCCGGATCAGGCCCGATTTTAACGCCGTAGGGTTTAAGATAGCCATTCGCCCGCGCCCCAATCACCATCGGCCCAAGTTCGATCTGCTCGCCTTGATTTAAGATATTCCACGAGAAGAAACTATCGCCCATCAACACCAAGACCGATTTTGCCGAGGTTTGCCCTGAGAGCGAGGTGCCCGAAGCGCGAAAGGTGAGCCCGACTCGATGGACTTTCGCCGCCTGAAAGAGCTGAATAATCTCCGCTTCCGTATGCGCGCGCACCACCACCTGCGGAACATAGCGATAAAAACTCGCGTCAGTTCCGTAAGCAAATCGGCTCAAAAAATCGGTATATATTTGTGATGAATCCAAAAAGGCGCCCACCGCCTCTGCAAACGCGCGATGCGCGGCATCAATCTCGTACATTTCTCTATCCAAACCTTCAGCGTAAAACACGATGCCTTCATTATCTGTTTGAAACGGCGACTTGACAACAGTTTCCCAAAAATATCCGCTAATTGATTTTAAAATCCCGCTTCATATTCATAAATGATATATTTATTTGATTATTAAACCGATTGAGGAGGAGTCATGGAACAGGCATTAAAAGCAGAATATCACGCAATCCGAGAGCAATTACCGCCAGAATTACGTCTGCGAGTGCATCGCGCAATCAGTTGGCTTGAAAAGGCCGCCGCTGAACGGGATGATCTCGATATGGGATTTATCGCGCTCTGGATCGGGTTTAATGCCATCTACGCCAAAGAGACCCTCTTTAACTCCTCCGATAAACAGGGCTTTCGCCTCTTTATTCATTCCATTTGTCAATTTGAGCCCGAGGCCACCTACAATCTTGTCTGGAGCAAATATTCCTCGAGCATTCGTCTTTTGTTGGATAACCGCTATGTGTTCCAACCATTTTGGGATTTCCATAACGGTCTTTATGGTGAAAATGCCTGGCTTGAAGATTTTGAAGAGGCGAAAAAACGCTCCCACCGCGCGCTCGCCAATAAAGATACCGCGGCGATTATTAATATTGTCTGCGAACGCCTCTACACGCTGCGCAACCAAGTATTCCACGGGGGCGCGACCTATAACAGTAAAGCCAACCGTGACCAACTCCACGATGCCTATGCATTCCTGCTCGATTTTGTCGCCCTTTGCATTCGCGTCCTGCTCAATCACCCCGAAACCGATTGGGGCAAACCGTTTTATCCCTATGTGCCTGACTAAATAAAGAGACGATTCCCCCTCTCTCCAAATAGCAAAAAGCTCAGTCCCTTAGGGTCTGAGCTTTTTATTCACTCAATAAAATATATAGAATATATCGTTCTAATCAATGTGTAATTGAATGCCCCACTTCTCGGCAATCAAATTAAGATGATCATCAACGAGCCACTCATTGAGCTTATGAATCAACGCTTCATTTCCCTGTTGCGTCATATAAATTTGATGATTTTCTGTACCTGCAAATGGTTTGTCGTTTGTCACACAAAAACTCTCAGGCTCATGATGCTGATAATAGTTTCCTTCGATCATATCAGTAATCATCATATCCGCTTCTTTATCACGGATCATCTGAATATTTTTCACATTATCCGGCGTTCTCACAATGGTCGCTTGATCAAAATGTGCATTCACAAAGCGTTCATTCGTACCGCCCGGATTAACCGCTACAATCGTTGATTTTTGATTAATCGTGTCAAGCGTTTTCAAGGATGTCGCTTTTTCACACTGCGCCATCGCCACTTTTCCATCTGGAATAATGGGTTTGGTTAACTGAAAACGCTCATTACGATCGTTTGTGAATGAAATACCGCCCATCGCGATATCAAACTTATCGGCTTCTAAATCCTCAGACAGCGTCGGCCAACTTGTGTTGACAAATTCGAGTGTTAAATTCCAATGACTAGCCACCGCATTAGCGACATCAACATCAAATCCCACTAATGCTTCATCTTGATAAAATGCAAGTGGTGCATAATCGCCTGGCACCCCCACTTTTAAAACGCCAGATGCCTCAATTTCACTTAAAGGACGAGCATCTGCCATACCTAGTCCCAATGCAATCACCGCCGATAGCCATAACGTCTTTTTAAACATTCCAATCCTCCTAATCAATATTGTTTTTATGTCGGTTAGAAAGATAGTGATAGCAGAAATCACCAATTAGAGGCAAATCAATATTCAATAAGTGATTTAAAAAACACAAAAGAAAAAGCCCTGACCAACTAAATGATCAGGGCTTTCATACTGGCGGAGGTGGTGGGATTCGAACTCACGAACGGTTTAACCCGTTGCCGGTTTTCAAGACCGGTGCCTTCAACCACTCGGCCACACCTCCAGTTGAGAGTTATGCATTATATAGAGTAGGAAATAAAATGCAAACTCTTTTTATCATCTGGTTAAAAATTCAGCATTTCGAATCGTTAACCCACAAATCCTTAATCAACCACCGCGATGCGAAGCGTGTTGGTGCCGCCTTCTACGTAGTTAAGAGATCCGCGAGTAATGATGATTCGATCGCCGGTTTCGACCGCGTTATGCGCTTTTAAAACACTAATAATTTCAGCGGTCATCTCTTCATCGCTTGCGTGTTTAACATCGACGCCAATGGGATTCACCCCGCAGCACACGGTGAGTTTATTACAAGTTTTTGTGTGACGGGTAAAGGCGTAGATCGGCAGATTCGAGCTAATGCGGCTCATTAAGAGCGCCGTGGTGCCCGTTTCGGTTAAACATGCTACCGCTTGAACATCGTATTGGTTCGCAAGGAAGATCGATGACATTGCAATTGCTTCATCGGTGCGTTTGAATTTTTTCTTACGCTGTAATAGATCAAGATTGGAGTAGATCGGCACGATTTCACTCTCGGCCCCAATGCAGATCTCCGCCATCGCTTTCACCGTTTCAACGGGATATTTACCGGCCGCACTCTCTGCTGAAAGCATCACCGCATCCGTCCCATCGAGTACTGCGTTGGCAACGTCCATCACTTCCGCACGCGTTGGCGATTGGTTTTCAATCATCGATTCCATCATCTGCGTAGCGGTAATGACAAAACGGTTAAATTGACGCGCCTTTTTGATAAAGCGTTTTTGCACGCCCATCAATTTTGCATCGCCAATCTCAACCGCAAGGTCACCCCGAGCAATCATAATGCCGTCAGAGACTTTTAAGATTTCATCAATATTATCGAGCGCTTCAGTACGTTCAATTTTCGCGACGATCGAGGCATTCGAGCCCGCCGCATTTAACAGCTCGCGCGCTTCTAACATATCATCGGCAGAACGGGGAAACGACACAGCGATAAAATCGGTATCAAATCCGGCTGCACAAATTAGGTCTTCTTTATCTTTATCGGTGAGTGCAGCCGTTGAAAGACCGCCGCCTTTTAAGTTGATGCCTTTGCGATCTGAGAGCGTTCCCGGTACCACCACAATGGTATGCACCTCGTTCTCTTTAATCATCTCAACTTCAAGTACGATTCTTCCATCATCCAAGAGAAGCACATCTTTCGGCTTCACATCTTGAGTCAATTCTTTATAGGAGATACCAACGCGCTCAACGGTTCCTTCATTTTCATCAAGGGTATTATCTAGGATAAAACGCTGACCTTCTTTGAGCTCAACCGGCCCCTCTTTAAAGCGATCAATTCTGATTTTAGGGCCTTGTAAATCCGATAAAACTCCCACTTGAAGATTGAGCCGTTTAGCGATTTCGCGCACCTTTTTCGCGCGAGCTATATGTTCATCATGAGTGCCGTGAGAAAAGTTAAGGCGAACGACATTCACCCCCGCTTTAATAAGTGCTTCCAACACGCCCTCTTTATCGGTAGATGGGCCAAGCGTTGCAACAATTTTGGTTCGGCGAAGCATAGATTTCTCCTTGTTTTTATCGGTGATAAATGATGAGTGAGTTGCTCATATATTCGAGAATATCCGCCCGACCACTCCCATCGAGCGTCTTTTAAGTATAGTATAACGCTTTCATAAACTTAGCGAGGATTATCGATTCGTCCTCACAATTGAACTCAACTGCGGTATAATGGGGGAATATAATTCAATTCCCAATACGCTCTTATCAATATGTCGATAAAGGTCTGGTCTGGGAGGTTTTCAATTCAGCAAAGCAATCGAGATCCCATATGAATAAAATTTTTAATGAAGCGCTCATCGCCAAATATGATAAAGCGGGGCCCCGTTACACCTCGTATCCTACGGCGGTTCAATTTACCGATGCCTTCACCAATGAAGATTACATCGAAGCTGCGCGCCTTTCCAATGAGAATAACACGCCGCTATCGCTCTATTTCCACGTGCCGTTTTGCGCGACCATCTGTTTTTATTGCGGCTGTAATAAAATTATTACCAATAACCGTAAACGCTCGGAGCCCTATTTAGAGCGCCTTTTCCAAGAGATCGAGCGTCAAAGCGCCCTATTTCCCAATCGTGCGCCGGTCAAACAGCTCCACTGGGGCGGCGGGACACCAACCTTTTTAAGCCAAGAACAGATGCAAGCGCTGATGGATAAAACCCGCGAGCATTTTAATCTATTGCCCGATGATGAAGGGGAATACTCCATTGAGGTTGACCCCCGTGAAGCCAATGCCGATACAGTGCGTTTCCTTCGCTCAATCGGCTTTAACCGCTTAAGTATGGGCGTACAAGATTTCGATCCACAAGTGCAAAAAGCGGTGAATCGTATTCAACCTAAAGAGATCACCCTTGAAACCTTAAATGCGGCGCGCGAATGTGGCTTTAGCTCCATCTCGATCGACCTCATTTACGGGCTTCCCTTCCAAACGGTGGAAACCTTTGAGAAAACCATCGACGAGGTGTTAGAGCTCTCGCCCGATCGTCTCTCGGTCTTTAACTACGCGCATATGCCCCATCTCTTTAAAACGCAAAAGCAGATGAATGAAGCGGATATGCCAACGCCTGATGAAAAACTGGCGATTCTTAAGATGATTATCGAGCGCCTCACCGATGCCGGCTATATCTATATTGGGATGGACCATTTCGCCAAACCTACCGATACCCTCGCCATTGCGCAAAAAGAGGGGAATCTCTATCGTAACTTCCAAGGTTACAGCACCCATTCCGACTGCGATCTCATTGGTATGGGAATCTCCTCCATCTCGCAAATTGGCCGCATCTATTCGCAAAATGCCAAAGTGATGCCAGAGTATGAAGCAATGATCGACGAGGGCACGCTCTCCATTCAGCGCGGAGTGAAACTCACGGAAGATGATGTGATCCGTCGCCACGTGATTAGCGAAATCATGTGTAACTTAAAACTCGATCTTGATGTGATTAGCGAAAAATTCAATATCGATGCGCGCGAATACTTTAAAGACGATCTTCCTGAACTTGATGCAATGCAGGACGATGGATTAATCCTCATTAAAGATGGGATCTACTACGTCCAAGATGCGGGGCGTCTCTTAATTCGTAACATCGGAATGGTCTTTGACGCTTATTTGAAGAAAAATGATAACCGCTTCTCGCGAGTGATTTAATCATTCTCACGCTTCATTTTTGGAAAATCGCGCCGTTTTGGTAAAATTTTCCTGTATAAAAAGAATGCATGAAAACGCCCTGTCGACAATTGATCGCTTGGCGTTTTTTTATGTGTTTGTAAAATCAATTAAGCAAAATCACACAAATCGCGCACGAAAATTGCGCCACTTATCCACACTGCGCAACGGAATGATCGTTATATAAGTCGGTGAAATTATAGCTTTTTTGAATGGATCACATTAAATTGTTCGATTTATGATCACAGGGATTTGCCAACAAAAAAAAGCTGTGATAACTTTGAATCAATATCAAATTGAGTTAAATCATTCACAAACAACAATAATTACTAATAAATTAAGGTTTAACGCGGAATTATCCGACAATACTTACCATAATCACAACAATTTAAATACCGATCCAATCATCAGAGCGATGATTAACTCAATCAACGATAGATAAATACTCATATACAAACGAGGCGATCACAATCGCTCATGCATACTGACCTATCCGGTCGCTATGCTCGTGATACATACGTAAAAATTAATAACAATAAACCATACCAATAATAACGATCACGCAACAAGGAGGCTTATCATGTCAGAACGTCCAATCGAGGACCGTCAGTTTGATGAGATGGTCGATCGAATTTACAATGACCCCCGTTTTAAAGAGGTGGTCCGCAAAAAGCAACGCTTTAGTCTGTGGCTGCTGCTCTTTTCGCTCGGACTCTATGTGTTACTCATTCTATTTGTGGGCTTTGCGCCCGATCTTGTTGGAAAACCCATCACCCCGCAAATGGTGACGACCTGGGGCATTCCCGCAGGCTTCTTTTTGATTATTTGGACCATTGGACTGACGGCGTTTTATGTGCATAAAACCAATACCGTCTACGATCCAATGACCGCGGATTTATTAAAGGAGATCGCAAATGGAAAAGAAAAATAAGATCAATAAATTATTATGGCTTGCGGTCACCTTAATCGGAGTCAGCTCCATTGGATCGGTTGCATTTGCCCAACACGATGTCACGGCCGAAGGGAAAAACTGGACGGCGATCATCATGTTCTTCGTCTTTGTTCTGGCAACGCTCTATATCACCTATTGGGCGGCAAACCGCACTAAATCAGCCTCAGACTTCTACACCGCAGGTGGTGGAATTTCTGGCTTTCAAAACGGTCTTGCGATCGCAGGGGATTACCTCTCATCGGCCTCATTCCTCGGGATTTCAGCACTGGTATTCCTATCGGGGTATGACGGGCTGATCTACTCCTTCGGATTTTTTATCGGTTGGCCGGTGATTCTCTTTTTAATGGCGGAACGTTTCCGAAATCTCGGGCGCTTCACCTTTGCCGACGTTACCGCATTTAGACTTAAACAGACCCCCATTCGAATTTTAGCAGTCTTTTCAACGCTCACCATCGTCATGCTCTATCTCATTGCGCAGATGGTTGGGGCTGGAAAATTGATCGAGCTCCTCTTTGGGCTTAACTACAATATCGCGGTCTTTATCGTGGGAATTTTGATGATGCTCTACGTCCTCTTTGGCGGCATGCTCGCAACGACGTGGGTACAGATGATCAAAGCGGTTCTTATCCTTGTGGGTGCGACCTTTATGTCAATCGTTGTCTTAACGTGGGTTGGTTTTAACTTAGAAACCCTCTTTGCAAAAGCAACGGAAGTGCATCCAGCTGGAAAAGAGTTAATGAAACCCGGTCTTGCCTATCCAAACCCAATCGATTCAATCTCGCTTGGCGTCGGATTAATGCTCGGTACGGCAGGTCTACCTCACATCTTAATGCGATTCTTTACCGTAAAAGATGCGAAAGAAGCGCGTAAATCGGCACTCTATGCCTCAACCTTTATCGGCTATTTCTATCTACTGATGTTCATCATCGGATTTGGTGCGATTTTATACGTAATGAATCAACCCGCATATACCACAGCAGATGGCTCAATTATCGGTGGAACCAACATGGTCGCAATCCACTTATCGCAAGCCGTCGGTGGCAATATGTTCTTAGGCTTTATGTCAGCGGTGACCTTCGCAACGCTGGTAGCGGTTGTAGCAGGCCTTACGCTTTCGGGTGCTTCGGCAATCAGCCATGACTTCTACGCGAACGTGATCAAAAAAGGCAAACCGGTGATGAAAACAGAGCTCTTAATCTCTCGTTTAACCACAGCGACGCTCGGAATCTTAGCGATTTTACTTGGGGTTCTCTTTGAGCATCAAAACGTTGCCTTCTTAGTGGGTCTAGCCTTTGCCATCGCATCATCGGCGAACTTCCCGCTCCTCTTCTTATCAATGTATTGGAGCAAGCTCACCACAAAAGGGGCTGTAGCTGGCGGCGCAGCAGGACTTATCACGGCAGTAACGATGATTCTCTTTAGCCCGGCGGTTTGGGTCACGGTTCTTGGCAATGAGCAAGCGCTCTTCCCATACAATAACCCAGCGCTCTTCTCAATTCCGATCGCGTTTATTGTGACCTTCTTAGTCTCAACATTCGATAACTCGGCGCAGGCTGAAAAAGAACGCTCGCTCTTTAAGGCACAATACGTACGCTCACAAATGGGCGGGGCTGAAATCTCTGAAGCGATCCAACAATATCGCCAAGTGAATCACCCAGAGTTTTTGGAAGAACAAGCCGCAAAACATCAATAACGAGGTTCATGACATGATCACACCTGTTCCCTGTGATCAATGACGAAGCAGCGCTCAACTCCCCTAGGGTTGGGCGCTTTTTATTACCCCCCCCCATTCCCCCCGTTCGCCCTTTATAATCAGCATGATTCAAAAATTCAAAGCGCAAAATCTTGAAGTTAGGCGAATGATCCTTACAATAATGACTCTATAATTAATCCATACAGATCGATAGAAAGGACTGAGATGACATACTATATTGGCGCACATGTTAGCGCAGCAGGCGGCGTTCATAATGCCGTAAAAAATGCTCACGCCATCGGCGCAAATGCCTTTGCCCTCTTCACGAAAAACAATCGCCGTTGGGAAGCCGCGCCGCTTAAAAAAGAGGTGATTGCCGATTATAAACGCTTCTGTAAAGTCCACGATTACGACGCAAAGCATATTCTGCCCCACGCGAGCTATCTGATTAATCCCGGACACCACGAAGCGGAAGCGCTCGAAAAGTCACGCAATGCGCTCTTAGATGAGTTTCAGCGCTGTGAACAGCTCGGGATTGAACTCATTAATTTTCATCCCGGTAGCCATCTCAATAAGCTCTCGGAAGATGAATGCCTCACGCGCATTGCCGAGTCGATCAATCTTGTGCTTGCCGAAACTAAAGGCGTTACCGCCGTGATTGAGAATACCGCCGGACAGGGCACCAATCTTGGTTTTGATTTTGAACATTTAGCCAAAATTATTGAGCAAATTGAGGATAAATCCCGCGTCGGCGTCTGCATCGATACCTGTCACGCCTTTGCCGCAGGCTATGATCTCCGTACCTTTGAGGCCGCTGAAGAAACCTTCCGTATCTTTGATGAGATCGTCGGTTTTGATTATCTTCGCGCCATGCACTTAAATGACTCAAAAGGTGCACTCGGCAGCCGGGTTGACCGTCACCATTCCCTTGGAAAAGGAGAGATCGGCACGGAAGCCTTTGCCTATATTATGCAAGACGACCGATTCCGCAATATTCCGATGATTTTAGAGACCATCGAGCCTGAGATTTGGGCCGATGAGATCGCGTGGTTACGCTCCTTAGAGCCGGCGAAATAGTTATAAGTTATTAGTCATGCGTTATAAATTATAAGATAAAACAACGCCTCTCAATGATTCGAACACTAACTAGGTCAAATCGTCGAGAGGCTTTTTATTGTTATCTCACCGATCTTAAAAGAGCGTTAAACA
The DNA here is from genome assembly GCA_012513365.1 of Lysobacteraceae bacterium. Classification (GTDB taxonomy): domain Bacteria; phylum Pseudomonadota; class Gammaproteobacteria; order Cardiobacteriales; family Wohlfahrtiimonadaceae; genus CALZBJ01. The sequence continues at coordinate 4,604 of JAAZCI010000084.1, read as the reverse complement.
AACTCACCGGTAGCCATCAGTTGATCTACCCACTCCGGCACTTTTACTGCCGCCCGTCCGTAGAGCGAATAATCAAATACACTCCGATTCGCACCCGGTTCTAAATTGATCTCAAGGGTGGGGATTCCCGCCATCTTTGCCTCTGACACAAAGCCCGCTGCCGGATAGACATTGCCGGAAGTCCCGATCGCGACAAAGAGATCCGCTTTGCCGAGATGATGATAGATCTCATTCATATAGAGCGGCATCTCTCCAAACCAAACAATGTGAGGACGAAGCGGTTGCGGCCTATCGCAACATTCACACCGATCATCGGGAAGCACCGCACGATCCCACGGATAGACGCGCCCCGAGCGAACACAGCGCACTTTACGCAGCTCCCCATGCATCGGATAAACCGATTGTGAGCCCGCGCGCTGATGGAGATCATCCACATTTTGCGTCACAATGGTGAGCGATCCGCCTCTTTTATTTAAATGAGCTTCAAGCTCGACAAGCGCATAATGAGCGGGATTGGGCTTAGTATCAGGGTCCATCAATTGCGCACGGCGTTCATTATAAAAGCGGGTGACAAGGTCGGGATTTTCAGCATAGCCTTCCGGCGTTGCGACAACATCGACGGGATGGTTTTCCCATAATCCATCGCTCGCCCGAAATGTGGCAATCCCTGAATCGGCGGAAATCCCCGCACCGGTTAAAATCACTATATTTCGAACTCTATTGACCATTTCTACCTCTTTCTTTACACTCGTAAGTGATGAAGACAAATCATAAAGCTATTTTAACAAATATAAAAAACTGCATATCTCACAAAGGAGATTATTCCGCATGAAAGCCTGTTTAACATGGTTTTTAGCTCTACGCCCAGCTTACTTTTTGATCTCACTCACTACCTTTTTAATGGCGACTGCACTGCCCATTAAAAATGGAATCTTCCAACTTGATATTGCGATCTTAACATTGCTCGTGACACTGTTATTGCAGTCGACTAGCAACCTCTCAAATGATCTTGGCGATTATCTTAAAGGCACCGATATTCAAGAGGAGCGCCTCGGCCCATCACAATCGCTGCAAGAAGGGAAAGTCAGCATCAAAGGGATGAAACGCGCCATTGTCATTGTAGTGATGTTAACGATGATTGTCGGCGGTATTTTGCTCTATCGCATGGCAAAGCTCTTCCCCTCCCCGATGATCCTGGTAGCTTTTTTGCTAGGAATCGGAGGCATTATTGCAGCGATTACCTATACGCTCGGGAAAAAGCCCTATGGCTACGCAGGGCTTGGCGATCCCTCCGCCTTTCTCTTTTTTGGGCCCGTTGCGGTGATTGGAATCTATCTGCTTCATACCGGGGAATTTCATTTTGAACCGATTTTGCCGGCGATCTTTACCGGCGCGATTACCGCGGCCATTTTAAATGTGAATAATATTCGCGATATTGATAATGATACCGCCTCGGGGAAGATCACCATTGCGGCGCGCTTAGGCCACTATAAGTCCAGAGGTTATCACTTTTTAATTAATGGCGTTGCGATCGTGTCGATCCTGCTCTATATCTCGCTCTATACCAATATTCAGGTACAGATGATCATTCTGCCAGCGCTCATACCGCTGATGTTTTTCCCCTATAGCATTGCGCAGACAAAAAGTGAGCGCCTTGACCCGTGGCTCGCCATGACCGTTGGCTATAACACACTCTTCGCAGCGCTCTTTTTTACGCTATTGACCACCATCGAGATCCACAATTAGGGCATCCATTGGACAATGGCACCGTTTTTCTAGCTATCCGATCGCCATGAGCTGTAGCGCAAACCCGATTAGCACTTGAATTACAAAGACCAGCACTAAAAAGACAAAGAACATATCCGGATCAACCCCGATATATTGCCCCATAATAAAGATCACCACCGCCGCCGCAATAAGATGGAGAAACCATGCGTTCGGGAAGATAAATCCAATCACAGCAAGCACCAACATTCCCACCGCGGTCACGCTGAGCACATTGATAAAATCATCCTTTTTCGCTCGCACATAGCGTGCGGCCACCATCATGACACCACTCATCAATAAAACCTGAATAGCAAACGTTAACACCATTTTTACAAACATATCACTCCTTTTATTTTTTTGGTTTGAGATCAAACCGAGTCTATTACAATGTTAAAGAATCGTAAAATCAATATGTTGTGACTGGTCATTTTTTAATCAAATAATCCCCATCGACCATTCCGCTAGCAAACAATTTACGCCCCGCCCGGTTACTGCTAAGATGTAGAGTCATGCACTCTTGCATGTTTTAAAAATAATAATAATTTCTATGACTACCTTCATCACCTCCTTCTTAGCGCAACTTTACGCGTCGCTCCCCTTCTTTATTTTGGTGGGGCTCGGATACTTTTTAGTGCGCGTACGGAAATGGCCGAGTTCCTTTACCGATGGGCTCACCCGCTTTCTCTTTAATATCGCCATTCCGGTGATGTTATTTGGCATTATGGCGCGTTTTTATACGCAACCGGCGGTGGATATTCGCCTGCTCTTTGCCTACTTTGGCGGATCGTTTATTGTCTATCTGATTGCAAGAGTGATTGGGCAGAAAGGATTAAAGCTCACCGGGTCTGAGGCTTCCGTTTTTGGCGTTGGAGGCATTTTTTCCAATAACGTCATGCTCGGGATTCCACTCGTTTCCCTTTTTATCGGGCCTGAAGCGCTTCCGGTATCGGCGCTCATTATCTCGTTTAATGCTCTTTTACTGTGGAGCCTGGTTTCTATTTCAGTGGAGGGGGCAGAACATGGCTCCCCCTCACTGCGTGGCGTTTTCCAAACCTTTCGGGGCGTGCTGAAAAACCCCATTGTGATGGGCGTTGCCTCCGGCCTGATTGTTAGCAGTTTTCATCGTCCGCTTCCGAGTTTTATGCAGGAAACGCTCTCCATGGTCACCGATATGACCGCGCCCCTCTCGCTCTTTGCACTAGGGCTTGGGCTTGCAGAATATAAGATTGCCGATCGGTTTAAAACAAGCCTTGGCATCTGCTTTATTAAGCTCTTTCTCCATCCACTCATTATTTGGGGTTGCGCGATCCTTCTTGATCTGCCGCCGCTGGAAACGAAAGCGATTGTGCTACTAGGGTCGATGGCGATGGGGATGAATGTCTATCTCATGGCGCGCCGCTTCCGAGTGATTGAAGGGCCGGTGGCCTCGAGTCTTGTAATCTCAACCGTGGCCTCCGCAATCACCACGCCGCTTATTTTGCTACTAATTCCTTAGACAAAAAAAGAGCTTACAGTCCGGCTATGAGGTTGGCCATTTCTGTAAGCCCAAAGGTGGGTAGAAGGTAGAAAACGTTTAACTCTGTGTGGCGATTATTGATCTTCAATGCAGATCGATTCGCCGTGGAATTTTAAGAGTTTGCCGCTGCATTGATAAGGGCTCTCTTTTGCAACCATGCCCGGATGACGACACTCACTAAAACCGCTCGCATGACCATATTCTCTGCAATCAAATGCTCGGTTTGCCTCAGCAACCTGTTTTTCCACCGCATTTAAGCGCATCTCGACAAATTGGTTGGCCTCACCGCAACTATTAAACGGCGCATGATTAATGAGTTCTAAACGTAGATTGTTATATGCCACATAGACGATACGTTCATGCTCAAGCTCGTGCTCAGTAAGCGCATGATTAAGCTCATCAAACGCCTTCATCACTTCCGCACTATAGTACTCACGGCGATCGAGTTTGGGCATTTTCACCACCCCTTCTAATTTCGGATGATGCACAATCACATGACACTGCCGTCCATCGCGCTCATACTCAACCGAGTTACGAAAATCGATGGTGTAAGCATAAGACGCGGCATAGTGACGGCCCTTCCGCTGATCAATCACAATTGGCGATGCTTCCACCATGCTCTTCTCAATCAGCTCTGCGCTTTGCGGGTTGATGCGATAATATTCATACCGCCGAATAAGATCGATCCCATAGACCGGCTCAAGCAGTGTCAACGCACAGAGCCCGACTATAGTGCGAAGAAGTCGTTGTTGCATTCCATTCATGATGCGCCTCCACAGTAAAGGTCAATGATTAAAAGGGGTCTTTTTATTCACCTATAGTGTAGTGGATTTTGTCGACTTTTATATTTGAAATAATAAATAAAGCACACCTGAAATTGAACGGATATTCAATAATATATCGACTTATTCGGAATAATTCCAGCCAATAAATAATCAATATATTAGAGGTTTACATAGATGGATTTGCATATAAAATAGGCATTTCCATTTGTAAGGAGAGTGTGAATTTTTGTCGATCTTGATTAAGAAAAAGCACACTATTTAATAATATTGGTTAAATAATGTTAAGGCTTTATTAATTCTCTTTATGACCCGCGATCACAAGCCCATGATTAAAATGTAGAAACGCAAAAATCCCCAATCAGCGAACGCTGTGAGATCTGTATCATTTAAATTGAAATAATATCGCGGAAAAAGATGCACCATTTGCGAGGGGCCTAATTTAGACCCCTAACAAATGGTTTGAATCGAACTACTAAACAAAACCAACGACGCGATGCGGTTTTATCTCTTAGTTTGGTTGCTTTGTGCAACTCTTC
>JAAZCI010000083.1 GCA_012513365.1 Lysobacteraceae bacterium | reverse complement strand
GTGAATTCTGTGGAAATTTTAGAGGCGGAAAAAGCGCAAGGCATCTCTGGTAACAAAGTAGTGGTACGCTTTAATCAAAAAGTGACGAAAACGCCTAATGCGTTTGTCACGATGCAAGCGTGGGATAATGGAACGACGATGCAGTGGTCGTGCGGGAGCGAGGATCAAGATGCGATTCCTAATAAATATCTTCCAGCCGTCTGTCGTGATTTAACGAATCCTGCTACGCGCTCTTAGATAATGGTTATCTAATAAGATTATTAGTTTATTGGTTTGTTAGATTGTTGTGATTATTATTAATGATATTATCGTGAATCGCTGTTAATTATTAACGTTTCTTTATCTGTAAGTTATTGAAAATATTAATGGTGGTTTGCGAGCTCTGTCAGGTGAATGATTGATTCTTGGCATAATTTTCTCTTTAATAGTTAATGTCGATTCTATATTTATTGTCGATAAAAATTATAACTAGTTAATTGGAGTAATTTATGAGAAGTAATCTACAAAAAGGGTTTACCTTAATTGAGTTAATGATCGTTGTGGCGATTATTGGTATTTTGGCAATGTTCGCACTGCCTGCGTACCAAGATTATACAAAACGGACGCACGTTGCCGAAGGGATTCAATTAGCCGCATCCGCTAAATCAGCGGTCACGGAATATTTTGCTTCCAATGGTAAGTGGCCAGCTAAGATTGGGACGGAGGCAAATGCCAATAAACAAGCGGGGATTGCTGAGCCTAGCGATATCACAGGGAATGCGGTTAAAAGCATTACCGTGTTAGATGCTCCGACTACTTCAGCCGGTAAAGTAGGAACGATTAAAGATCCTATCCAAGGTAATGATATTGAGATCGAGTACAATACCAAGGTTGAAGATGGTGCAATCGTAGTGCTTCGAGCGTGGGATACCGGCGGTGCAGTACGCTGGTCATGTGATGGTAAAACCACATCTAGCACTACAGGTGGTACAACAACTACCCACAAGTTACAAACTAAACATCTTCCTTCAAGTTGCCGTGATTTATCAAAACCTACAGCAAGCTAAGCACGAACGACTCTTTTTCTATGGAATGAATTATAAAGCTCACCCTAGGGTGAGTTTTTTATTGTCCACAGTTTTTAGCTTTCCTAGAGTCTCCCACTTTTTACCGCATCGAAGCTTCCTCTTTTGGGTAGTTTACATTTCTTGAAATCAGCCAGTAAAATTAACGACTAAGATCAATAAATAGTGATATAAATCTTGCCTATTTACAGATCTATAGATTCGTTCACCACTTTTCCCCCGCGATTTTCCACTTTTATCTCTTATTTAAATTATTCCAAACTCTTGATATTGACTATTGTAGAGACGATTTTTGGCGAGTGGATTTTATGCCGGGGAGATGAAAGGGGGTAAAGTGGTTTTTTATTAAACGCCTTGGTGGTAAAAAATGGTAAAAAGTGGTATATATAGTTACTCAATCATATTGATAACTGTTTTCCTCCCTAATTGAAGGCTTGCCCGTGAGTAATGATTCCTTTAAACATAAAAGTGTCTTAGCTGACGAAAGTTTAGCGGGGCTCAATATCAAACCAGATGGCATCTATGTCGATGCAACATTTGGTCGAGGAGGGCACTCACGCCTGATTTTAAATGAGTTAAAGGGTACGGGGCGACTCATTTCGATTGACCGAGATGAAGCGGCGGAAGCCCATGCCAAACTCCACTTTGCTGATGATGACAATTTTACCTTTTGTCGGGGCAATATGAGTGGCATTGAAGCGCATTTAAAATCGATGGGCATTGAAAAAGTCGACGGTGTACTGATGGATATCGGGGTGTCGTCGCCACAGCTTGATGATGCAAGCCGTGGATTTAGCTTTATGCGAAATGGGCCGCTCGATATGCGGATGAATCAGGCGGAAGGCATGACCGCTGCCGAGTGGGTGATGACAACGTCGCTTGAGACGATGATTCAGGTATTTCGCGATTATGGGGAAGAACGGTTAGCCGCAAGGATTGCACGTGAAATTGTCAAGGAGCGAGAAGAGCGAGAGATTTCCACCACATTTGATCTGGTTGAAATCATCACCCGAGTGAATCCGCTAAGGCAAGGGCGTAAGCAGAAACATCCCGCGACACGCGTCTTTCAAGCGATTCGGATAGCGATAAATAGTGAGCTCGATGAGCTTCGTTTAGCGTTATCAGGGGCGGTGAATTCCTTAGCCGTTGGTGGGCGTTTAGTGGTGATCTCGTTTCACTCGTTAGAAGACCGAATTGTGAAGAATTTTATGCGCGATCGCTCGGAGGTGAAGGACCTATTTCCCGACCTTCCTATCTTAATTACCGATTCAAATCCGGATCTAAAATTAATTGGCAGAGCGATTAAAGCGAGTGATGAAGAGTGCGAGCGGAATATCCGTGCGCGAAGTGCAGTTTTGAGAATAGCAGAGAAGATAGAATGATTACGGCAAGATTTACAATGATACTTGGGGTTATGGTGATGGCTCTTGGCATGTACAGTGTTGCGAATACGCAGCAGTCTCAGGAGCTTGTGCGCGAGATTGAGAGTGTCGCAAAAGAGAATCATCGTTTAAGTGAAGATTATAAAAAGCTCAAACTTGAAGAGAGTACGCTCATTACCGAGGCGCTTTTAGATGAGAGCAGTCGCGAACAGCTTGGCATGGTTGTTCCGGAGTCAAGCGCGATTGTATATGTGATCGAAGCACCGGCGATGGGCAATGTTGCAGCGCGTAACGCTCAAGAGGCAGAGCAATATTCGATGAGAAATTAACGGTATGAAGGCAGCTTCAAAGCGAACAGGGACCCCTAAAAAAAAGGGTGATAAACCGGCGCTACTTCAACGTATTGGGCAATTTAATTTACCCAACTGGCGCAGACAACTGGTGTTGTTTGCGCTTTTTGTTGTGGCGGGAATTTTATTAACCGGTTCTTTTTATCGTCAAGTGACACAAGCGGATAAGCTGATCGCTGAAGGCAATAAACGCTACCGTAAAATTGAGAATACTAACGCGGTGCGCGGTTCAATTTATGATCGCAATGGTAACAGTATCGCGGTCTCGGTCGATGTGGAATCGATCGCAATTAATCCAAAACAGCTTATTCATAATCCCTATAAGATTGCGTTGCTTGCCCATGTTTTAGAGCGTGATCCCAATGAGTTTTATCAGGCGGTGCAAAAACGTCAAAACACTCACTTTCTTTGGATTGCGCGCCATATCTCCCCAAAAATGGCCCATCTCGTCCGTCAAATTGAGGGCGATGGCATCACGCTAATTAAAGAGTATAAACGCTATTATCCTGATGCGGAGATCACTTCGCACCTGCTTGGATTTACTAATATTGATGATGAGGGAATCGAAGGGGTGGAGCTCTCGTATGATGAGTGGTTAAGGGGAACGAATGGGAAATATCGCCTGACGCGCGATGGTCGCGGGCGACTGTTAGATCGTGAGGTATTAACGGCGGAAGAGCCTGGTCGTGATCTCACTTTAACGATCGATCGTCAAATTCAGATTGTCGCTTATCGAGCGCTTAAAGCGGCGGTGATTAAACATAAAGCCAAAGGTGGAACGGTGGTGGTCGCCAATGCTAAAACTGGTGAAATTCTCGCAATGGTGAATCAGCCAGCGGGAAACCCGAATCGTGCTAAAGATCGCGGTACACCTGGGTTACTGCGAAACCGTGCGATTACCGATGTCTTTGAACCAGGCTCAACCATGAAGCCGTTTGTGGTGGCAACGGGATTGGAATCGGGGAAATGGCGCCCTGATACTACGATTAAAATTGGCAGTTATTTCCGCGTTGGCCGACATGTAGTGCGCGATGTTGGGTATGCTAAAGAGCTTGATGTGGCGAGCGTTTTGATTAAATCGAGTAACATTGGTGTGGCGAAAATCGCGCTTTCGATAGACCCTGATATTTTATGGCGTAAATATAAGATGCTTGGCATTGCAGAAAAGAGCCATCTTGGCCTTGTTGGAGAGGTGCCGGGAACGGTGACCGATCTTTCGGCATGGAAGCGCAATGAATTTGAATATGCGACAAAATCGTTTGGCTACGGTTTGAGCGTCAACACGCTGAAACTTGCGCAGATGTATACGGTTTTTGCCAATAAAGGCGTTTATAAACCGCTTCGCATCGTGCGTAGTAATTATCAATTGCCGGAAACTCGGGTTTTCTCGCCAGAGAGTGCGGAGACGGTGCTCTATCTGCTTGAAGATGTACTTAATAAAAGTAAGGGCGGTAGCGGTTGGCGTGGGCAGGTGGATAAATTCCGCGTCGCTGGAAAGTCCGGAACGGTACGAAAATTGGAAAATGGGCGCTATAGTGATAATAAGCATCGCAGCTTTTTTGTCGGCATTGCGCCGGTGACGGACCCTGAGTTTATTATCGCTGTGATGATTGATGAGCCTACCGAAGGCGGGTATTATGGAGGGCTTGTGGCCGCTCCGATATTCTCTGAAGTGATGGGAAATACGCTGCGAATCATGGGGATAAGACCTGATGGAATGATGAGGATGCCGAAACTGCAACTCATCTCACAATAACAACGAAAGGATCTTTATGCGACTTGCCGAATTATTAAAACCGTTTGTGGATAATGCTGTTTTAAAGGCTGATTGGGGGGCGCTCGAAATTGGCGGGCTTTCATCTGATAGCCGTTACGCAAAAGCGGGCGATCTCTTTTTTGCACTGCGGGGCGAGCATTCTCATGGACTAGCCTTTCTTAATGCGCTACGCGAGAAAAAGGTGAGTGCAATTGTTTATGAAGCGGCAGAAGGGTACGAGATCCCGAGCGATCTTCCTGCCATTGAGATTGAAAATCTTACCGCGCTTCTTCCTAAAATTGGCTACGCCTTTTATCAAAACGCCATTGAAAATTTAACCCTGATGGGCGTGACGGGGACGGAAGGGAAAACCTCGGTGACCCAGTTTGTCGCGCAAGCGTTTGAGCATTTAGGGCAATCCTGTGCACTCATTGGCACCAACGGGATTGGGTTTTTAGGCGAGCTTAAAGAAAATACTCATACAACGCCGGATCTTCTTGCGCTTTACCGCTCTTTAAGTGAGATTAACCAAGCGTTTGATGTTAAGTATAAGGGTGAAGAAGGAGCAGGCAAAAGGCCTTGCACCCTCGAAGTCACCTCCCATGCGCTCGCGCAAAAACGTGTGGAAAATTTACGTTTTTTAGTTACTGCGCAGACTAATTTAACTCGCGATCATCTCGATTATCACGGCACGATTGAAGCTTATGCGGCGGAAAAAGCGAAGCTCTTTTATGAGTATGAGTCGGTCTCGTCGGTGTTAAACATCGATGATGAATTGGGAGAATCGCTCTATCACGGGCTGCAAGAACGCATTCCAAGTCGGATCTTATATCCCTACGGGCAAGGCGAGTGCGATCACCCCAACTTTTTACAGATTCAAGATCTCACGCTGACTCATAGCGGCCTTGCGTTTACGCTGCAATTTCAAGGCGAGCAGTATGCGCTTGAAAGCCCGCTCTATGGCAGTTTTAATGCCTATAATCTTACCGCGATGGTGGGGATTTTATTAAGTTATGGCATTGAGATGGAGGCGATTGTCGGAATTTTACCGAAGATTACCCACGTCAAAGGGCGCATGGAGCGAGTTGAGCTTAAAAATGGTGCGGTGGCACTGGTGGATTATGCCCATAAACCGAATGCATTATTGCAGGCGTTAAACTCCTTGCGGGAACACCTTTCGGAGGGGCAATTGACCGTGGTCTTTGGTTGCGGCGGCGATCGCGATCGTGGGAAACGCCCGCTTATGGCCGAAATTGCTGAAGCGCATGCGGATCGTGTCGTGATAACGAGCGACAATCCCCGTAGTGAAGATCCGCAGGCGATTATCGATGAGATTAAATCCGGACTAAAAGAGCCTGAAAGCAGTTCTATTTTAGAAGAGATTAGCCGTCAAAAAGCGATCGCGATGGCGATATCAGAGACTCAAAAAGGCGACATTGTCCTCGTTGCGGGGAAAGGGCATGAGGATTACCAAATTTTAGCCGATCGCGTCATCCACTTTTCAGACATCGAAGAGATCGAACGTTTTAATAGAGAATGATTATTATGAAACTATCAGAAGCAAGTCACATTATTCATGGCACTTTGCATGGCGAAGATGCTCACTTTTTTGGTGCAAGCTCTGACACGAGGCTTCTCGCACCGGGCGAACTCTTTTTTGCGTGGAAAGGCGATAATTTTGATGCCCACCAGTTTTTAGAAAGTGCGGCGGCAAAAGGCGCAATTGCGGCGGTTGTTGAGCGATTTATTCCATCGGCAGAGCTCGCGCAAATTGTGGTGGACGATAGCCAAAAAGCCCTCGCCGTTTTAGCCAAAGCGTGGAAAAAAGAGTGGCAAGGCACCACCATTGCGCTTACCGGATCAAATGGAAAAACAACGCTCAAAGAGATGATCCGCTCCATTTTAAGTCTGCGCCATTCGGTGTTAGCGACCGAAGGCAATTTTAACAATCATGTGGGCTGCCCATTAACGCTCTTAAAATTGAGTGAAAAACATGACATTGCCGTGATCGAAATGGGTGCAAATCACGCCGGTGAAATTGCTTATTTAACCGATTTGGTCGGTCCTGATATCGCCATTATCAATAACGCAGGCCCTTGTCATTTAGAGGGGTTTGGCTCCATTGAAGGCGTTGCGAATGCCAAAGCGGAGATCTATCAAGGATTAACCGATAATGGCGTTGCCGTTATTAATGGCGATGATGCCTATGCTCCGTTATGGAAAGAGAAAGCCGCGGGGCACAAGCAGATCACGTTTGGCACTTATGAAAACGCGCAAGCGTATTTAACCTACGAGATTATCGAAGGGATGACCTTTGTGCTTCGCTATCAAGACAAATCTGTTGAAGTTTCGCTTAATCTCCTTGGCGTGCACAATATTCGTAACAGTGCAGCAGCAGCGACCGCAGCGCTTATGGCGGGGGCAACCTTTGAGGATATTAAACAAGGGCTCGAGGCGTTAATGCCGGTGAAAGGGCGCTT
>JAAZCI010000082.1 GCA_012513365.1 Lysobacteraceae bacterium | reverse complement strand
TCGTTGCACAGCCCGTAATTAAAATCGCTGTAGCAATAAGTGCCGCTAGATAACGCATAAAAGTATCTGTCCTTCCGTTTTAATGCTGATTGAATGCTGATCGATTATTTTTAAAGTGCATAAAATAATACCTAATTTTCGTTAAAAACTGTAATCTTTTTCGGTTTTTCTTCGGTTATTTACACATAGATCAATCTTTATAAAGCCCGCAAACCGCGCACGATCAGCACTTACTTGAATCTCAGCATAAAGCGCTAAAACGTAGCACAAACGCCAATCTTCCACTATAGTAAAAGAGAACACTTTATCATTTTATAGAATTATAAAATCATTCATTCAATAATGAAAAAGAGGAGCGGAGTATGAATATTATCATTATCGGCGGGATTGCAGCAGGAATGAGCGTTGCCGCCAAAGCCAAACGTGAAGCACCCGAGGCAACGGTGACGGTCATCGAGGCGGAGGATTATATCTCCTTTGGTGCCTGCGGCCTGCCCTATTATCTTGCCGGCCATTTTGACGATCCCAACACCATGTTTGCCCGCACGCCGGAGCAGATGGAAGCGCAAGGGATCACCATCTTAACGCGCCATCTCGCAACGGGAATTCATTTTGATCAAAAAGCGGTGAGCGTCCGCAATCTCGCAACGGAAGATGAGATGATGATGCACTACGATCGCCTCATGATTGCAACCGGCGCAACGCCTGTAAAACCGCCCATTGCCGGCATCGATGCGGATAACGTCTATACGCTGACCAAACTCAATGACACGCAAAAACTAAAAGATTCGCTCGACCAATATGAAACGATCGGCGTCATTGGCGGGGGATTTATCGGGATTGAAGTGGCGGAACAGCTTGCGCTCATGGGCAAAAAAGTCAAACTCATTCAAGCCAGCGGCGCACTCATCAATCGCCCTTTTGATCCTGAATTTTCCGCCAAAATCTTAACAGCGCTCGAAGAGACCGGCGTTAAAGTAGCGCTCAATACCCTGATTGAATCCTTCACCCTTAACGAGCAAAAAAACGTCACGCAAATGGTCTCAAAAGAGAGCGTTTATCACGTCGATGCGGTGGTGGTTGCTATCGGATTTCGCCCCAATACCGCCTTTATTACCGACCCGCGTCTTAAAAAACTTGATAATGGCGCGATCGTGATTAATGCCTATGGTGAAACGTCGATTCCCGATGTTTTTAGCGCGGGAGATTGTGCGACGATTCCCCATAAATTTCACGGCAATGTCTATCTTCCTTTAGCGACAGGCGCCAATAAAATGGGCCGTGTGATCGGCACCAATATTGTCTCAGAGAATAAACATCGCGAGCAATATGTCGGCTCGCTCGGCAGCAGCGCCATTAAAGTTGGGCATTATGAAGCGGGATCGACGGGGCTTACCGAGCGGGATGCCAAAGCGCTCAACATTCCCTATAAAACCACCACCATTACCACCCAATCGCACACCGCCTATTATCCCGGGGCAACGCCGATCGATATTAAACTTGTCTATAATGCGGAGAGTAAAATCCTCCTTGGGGCGCAACTCTTTGGGAAAAAAGATGCCGTGCTGCGGATGACGGGATTATCCACGGCGATTTATGCCAATCTTAAAACCGATGAGATTGGCCTGCTTGATTATGCCTACGCTCCGCCCTTCTCACTTACCTGGGAAGCACTCAATATCGCGGCCAACACCGCTAAATAATCAATCAATACGTTTAAAATAGCGAGCGGTATCAGATTGTTACGCCGGTCGCTATTGTCTTTCTATGATTTCAGATATGACAAAAATGCATTACTCAAACCGAAAAAAGTATGCGACAGTGAACTCAGTCCACAACCATTCATATCAAAAAGGAGATCGACATGAATGCAGCATTATTACATGAGAATCGCGATTATTTTGAGCTCGTGCGTCAAGTGGTTAAACGCATTGAGCAAGGCGCATTTTTACCGGGGGAATATCTCCCAAAAGCTGCGGATATTGCCAAAGAGATGGGCGTGGAGACGGAATCGATCGAAACGGTATTAAACCGATTTGAAGCAGAGAGTATCATCTATAAAAAACCAAGTGGTGAGTACTTTCTCTCCAATAGCGATCGTGGCCTCTTAATTGCGAAGATTAAAAGCAACATTTTACACGTCCACACCGAGGATCTGATTGAACTCCTTGAGGTGCGTGAAGCGATTGAATCGCGTGCCATTGCGCTTGCCTGTGACCGCCGTACTGAGCCTGATTTAAAGGCCATTGAAGCCGCGCTCAATACGCTTGAAGAGGCGATCGCGAATAAACAGGTGGCCGCCAAAGCCGATATCGCCTTCCACAAAGCGATTATCAAAGCGAGCCATAATCATATGCTGATCAAGATTGCCGATATTTTGTTTGATAGCTTTAAGGAATCACTCCTTGAAACGCGCACCAAAGTCAGACGTCTTGACCGAGTCGATCACTTTATTAACGAGCATCGTCAGATGTTTAACCACATTCGAGATCAGCAGAAAGAGGAGGCCGTTTCGCTGATGATGAACCACATTGAAAATACCATTGGTCTCTACCGCTCTTTAAAAGAATAACCATCAAAAAGAAGAAGAAGAATTAAGAAAAAGAAGAAAGGTGATGGGGGAGAAATAATAATAACAATAACCGATTCAACCCTTTTATAGAGCACTAAAAACCGCCTTACACCAAGGGAACCCCTGAAGTATAAGGCGGTTTTTCTCATTTCCTCTTGGCCAAATCCATTACGCTTTGGGTTTGGGAGGCTGAGGTTTTTCAACGATCATAAAGACCAATTTTTGTGCGATTGGCATAAATACAATCATCGTAGGATACGCAACAGCCCACGAAATCATCCACGACACCATCCATTTTGCAAAGAAAATATCGGATCCACCTGCGACACGCCACGTACTAATACCGGCGACCACAAATGTCATTAAAAACGTAAGCACGAGGGGTACGATAAATCGTGCATATTTTGAGGGTAGTTTGCTACGTTTAACGGGTGTTTCGGTTGACTGAGTCATATTGATACCTCACTTATCTCAAGATCGTTGAAGGAATACTGTAGCATATTTTTTATTCATTCTACAATTTTATATATCAAAATAGATGCCCATTATGCGAAGACCAATCTCCGACTCAGTATCGGATCACAATCACAATGCCCACCATCACTAAAAAGTAAGCCAGATAGAGCGCAGAGAGTACCAAACAAAAAAGCGCCAACGGTAGATTTCCTCGCGTCACCGGCGCGCCAAACGGATTGACATAATCCACCCCTTCATTCACCAGTAGCAAAAACATCATCACCCCGAGCGCAATGCCAAAAGCGATGGGATGAATCCAATAAAGAAGTGGTAATAAAATGAGATAACCACCGGTGATATTAAAATCATGTAGGCGAAGCGCCATAAACCGAATGGTAAAGATGCCGCTAAAGAGGATTAACCCCGCGACCACCGCGAGCATTATGCCACTCTCGCCACGAACCATCTCCGTCCAGAGCGGGCCTTCGTTAATCTCATAACCTACATAGCGAAAAACGGTATACGCCAAAAAGGGAAGCATCGAAAAAAATGCGCCAATGATAAATTGTAATCGCCCAATTCGCCCCTTAAAACTTAAACTAAAATAGCTCGGATGCGCAGCTGTGTCACTATACTCCCGCGTTACCTCTTCCCGATAAAGACCGGTGAGTTTCGCTTTAACCTCACGAATTTCCGCCTCATCTACCTCGATTTCATTCCATTCCTGCTCATCACGCATCGATGCACTCCTTTCATCATTTTTAGCTAATGCTTAGTAAATTCCTAGTCAATTTTAGGTGAATGATTGGTAAATCTCACTCAATTCACACCTCATGCGAGTAATTATACCGAGCTTTAGCCTAATTTTCCGCTTACGCTTGATTTAAAAAGAAACTTTTAAACTCTTGATAGAGAAAGTAGATCGCAAAGCCTGAAAAGATCACCCCAGCCACCCCATCGATCACCCGCATCACTTTTTTATACGCCCGCTTCATCGCCGGAAGGGAAAACACAAGAATCACAATGCAGAACCAGATCAGCGTCTCAATTGCCACCACCGCAAAGATCGCAAGTTTCGTCTCAGTGCCCATGCCATCGCTAACAAACATCGAAAAAACGCTGGCAAAATAGGCGATCGCTTTGGGATTAGCGAGATTGGTCAAGAGCCCTTTTAAAAAGAGATGTTGCCCCACTTCTGGTAAAAAACTCACCTCTTCCGCGCCAACCTGTTTAGAAAAGGCCGAACGGAGTAACTGCACCGCAAGATAACTCAGATAGAGTGCCCCGAGAATCACAATAATATGGCGGAGCCAGACAAATTTTTCGAGGACAAAATGGAGTCCAAGCAGCGCAAGCCCTGCCCAAATCATCACCCCAACGGTGATCCCGAGCACCGCTTTAAAACTCTCTTTACGCGAAAAACGCGCCGCCGTCTGCGAGATAAAGAAAAAGTCAGGCCCGGGCGTAATAAGCGCCATTAAATGAATCCCGATAATGCTGAGTAAAATTGCAAACATAGCTCTCCTTATTGATTATGCGTCTTTATTAATACCGCGATTAATGCGTTCCATGCCAATTTATTTAAGGCGATTATAGTGTAAAGGAAATGACGATTTCATCCGATAATATTTACCCTTCTTTCCACCGCGATTTACTGTCAATCTTATCCACATTTCCTGTGGATAACTCTACGGATAACACCCTTATAAACCAAACTATGCAATTTTTCACTCTTTTTAACAATTTCAAAGCCTCGCAATTGACGCTATACCATAGATCTTTTACTATGATGAGTGGTTTTTGATTTTATTGAGCAATATCGCTCTTTCTTTCATTCGATTACAGAGGAAAATAAAAACAGATGGCTGATTCAATTATCAAAAATGGCGGCGTGATCATGGACGTGATCAATGCGGAACAGGCTAAAATCGCTCAAGATGCCGGCGCAGTAGCAGTCATGGCGTTAGAGCGCGTTCCTTCAGACATTCGTAAAGCGGGCGGCGTTGCTCGTATGGCGGATCCGCGCATTATTGAAGAAGTATTAGGTGCAGTATCGATTCCCGTGATGGCTAAAGCTCGTATCGGCCATATTGTTGAAGCGCGCGTTCTTGAATCGATGGGCGTTCACTATCTTGACGAAAGTGAAGTGTTAACCCCAGCAGACGAAGAATTCCACCTCTTAAAAAGCGATTTTAAAGTCCCATTTGTATGCGGATGTCGCGATCTTGGGGAAGCGGCTCGCCGTTTAGGTGAAGGCGCGAAAATGCTCCGTACCAAAGGTGAACCCGGAACCGGAAACATCGTCGAAGCGGTACGTCATATGCGTAAAGTGAACGCGCAAGTGCGTAAACTTCTCCATATGAATAACGATGAAATCATGACCTACGCAAAAGATCTTGGCGCGCCGTATGAAGTGCTGTTACAGATCAAAGCGCACGGCCGTCTACCGGTAGCAAACTTCGCAGCAGGCGGCGTTGCAACGCCTGCAGACGCGGCACTGATAATGGAATTGGGCGCTGATGGCGTATTCGTTGGATCAGGTATTTTCAAATCAGAAAACCCTGAAAAATTCGCACGTGCCATCGTTAAAGCCACCGAAAACTATCAAGACTACGCACTCATCGCAGAACTCTCAAAAGATTTAGGCGAGCCCATGCGCGGTTTAGAAATTAGCAAATTAAACCCAGAAGAGCGCATGCAAGAACGCGGCTGGTAATCGGTTAACGATTTCTGCTATAAAAAAGCCATCTTTTCAATTAGGGAGATGGCTTTTTTTGTTTGTGTATGTTTTGAAAATCTAGATAAAAATCGAGATTTTAACCACTAATCAAAATAATCAGAATCGATCGCGAGGAATTAAAATCCCTTCACAATGACCGAGGTTCTCGTTAAAGTAAAGGATTCATCTCAATGGGTAATGGCTAACGCGCAGCAAAGGATCGGCAATGCAACTGGATTTAAATGATCTCTACTATTTTGTAAAGTCGGTGGAACATGGCGGATTTTCCGCGGCGGAGCGGGCGTTGGGGATTCCGAAATCACGGCTCAGTCGGCGGATTTCAACCTTGGAAGAAACACTTGGCGTTCAGCTAATTCAGCGTTCGACCCGTCAGTTTCGTTTGACCGATCTCGGAGAGACCTATTTTACCCACTGTAAGGCGATGCTGATTGAGGCGGAAGCGGCGCAAGAGGCGATTGATCTTGCCCGAAGTGAGCCGAAAGGCGTGATCAGAATTTCTTGCCCACGTGCACTATTGCAAACCCATGTGAGCGATATGCTCGCGCGATTTATGCTCATTCATCCGAAAATCACGATTCAACTACTATCGACCAATCGGGCCGTCGATCTTATTGGTGAAGGGATCGATATTGCGCTTCGTGTTCGTTCAAATATTGAAGATAGCGAGCTCGTGATGCGTCAGCTCGGCACCCGCACAATCGCCCTCTTTGCGAGCCCTCTCTTAATTGATGCGATGCAGGGAATGCCCGAAAGTTTAGATGAGCTTTCCGCGTGGCCGCTTCTTGCCCATAGCTCGCAACCGACCGGACATTCTTGGACATTTCTCAATAAAAAGGGCGATGAGTTTTGTTTCCCCATCACCCCACGGTATATGACGACCGATATGGATGCACTCAAACAAGCGGCGCTTGCGGGCGTTGGCGTGATTCATTTCCCGCATATGTTGCTTAAAAATGAAGTGGCTCGCGGTGAGCTGGTTAAATTATTGCCAGAACTCACCACAACCCCTGAAATTATCCATGCCGTTTTTCCGTCCCGCCGTGGATTACTCCCGTCGGTGCGTGCGCTGATTGATTTTCTCGTCGTCGAGTTTGAAGCAATTTGTGAAGAATAATCGCCCTTAAACTAACGCTTTTGCGGCGTTAAGTGCCACGTCATAATCAGGGTGATCCGTCACTTCTGCGACATACTCAATGTGTTTCACAGTATTGTCGCCATCGAGCACCACAATCCCACGGCTTAACAGGCGCAATTCCTCAATGACAAAGCCATATTTTAAGCCAAAATCGAGAGCCCGATGATCGGATAGCGTCAAAAGATGGTCAATGTTTTTTGCGCCGCAGAATCGGCCTTGCGCAAAAGGAAGATCCACCGAAAGCGTGATGACAACGGTATTTTTAAGCGTTTCAGCTTCCTTATTAAAACGAACGGTTTGCAATTCACACACGCCCGTATCGAGCGATGGCACGACAGAGATAATCTTCACTTTATCGCCCGCTTCATGGAGTGAATAGGGAGTGAGATCCTGCTTAAGTGCGGTAAAATCCGGCGCCTTCTCGCCAACTGTTAATGCGTGGCCTAATAAAGTGACGGGATTGCCCGCCATGGTGATTCCTTTGCGGCGTTCGTCAGTTTTCTGAGTCATAAAAGCTCCTTTATCGTTCAGTGGTTAAGTTAAATTATTATTGTTCTTTTTTCTCGGGATAAACCCGATATTCCTCATTACTATAGCGCATAAAAAAGTGGATGATGGGTTTATCACACTCCCTAATCATCCGCCTCTTATGTATCTATTACTCGCCAGTTATGAGCGTTTAATCGAGCCTCATCAATTCGCCATCAATGGTAATTAAGACCGCCTCACCCACATTTGGCGAGAGGAAACTCATGCCCCACTCGCTTCGCATCAAGGTGGTTTTCGCGCGATAACCAATCGTTTCCACCTCCGTCATCGGGCTCACCGCATCTTTAAAGAGCTCTACATTGAGCGTAACCGGTTTGGTTACACCGAGTAGAGTTAATTCTCCATGCACCATGCCGGTTTTTCCATCGTCACTCTCAAAGCCGCTTCCTTTAAAGGTCATGGTCGGAAAGTGCTCGACATTGAAAAAATCCGCCGTTTTAAGGTGATCGTTTAAGCCCTTTGAAACCGTCATCACACTCCCGGTTTGAATGCTTATTTCAAGCTCTAAAAGATCTGGCGCATCCCGATCGTAATGGACCTTGCCGTCGTATTCGGTAAAATAGCCGTAGGTGGTCGAATAGCCCATATGATCGACTCCAAATCCGATCCGCGTGTGATCGTGATCGAGCGCCCAAGTATCAGCCTGCGCACTCCCCATAAACGCCCCAAACAGTAACGCACCGGCACTCAATTGAATCATTTGCTTCATTGTTTTCTTCATCGTCGTTTTCATCGTCTGCTCCTTATTATCATGATTATGCTCCACCTCACCCTAAAAATTTCGGAGGTGGGATTCATTCTCAGTATAATGAACAACTCATTGTTTGAATATCTCTGATTGCTGGAGAGTCTGTTCTAAATTTGGAACAATTCGCGGCGGGATCGCGGTAAAAGGATCGTTATGTTTTTAGTGCTGTTAATTTTAATCTTTGGCCTACTCGGTTATCACTTTTTTGGCGTGATGGGGGTAATTATCTCCACACTTATTTGGCTCTATCTCTTTTTAATTCATTTTAAAAAGCCAAAATCGCGCGAAAACGATTAAATATTCGCAGAAAATAATATTTTTAGGCGTAAATATAGAATTTTGTAAGGAAATCTAAAATTTAGGAACCCGCTAAGATCAATGGATTAGCGCGTAAATGTACAAATGTTTACGAATCGTAAACGGAGATTTAAATTCCCTTTACTAAAATTGAAGATTGATTCTCTATACTTAAATCCATAGCCAATTGCAAAGATTTTCACTCTAAGCAATATACATATACATTTAACGACAAAAAAGAAAAAGCTCCAATTACCCCCTGGAGCTTTTTTATTGCCTGAAATAAATGTCCGCATAAAAAAAGACGCCGTCTAAGCGGCGCCCTCTTATGTTTAATGAATCAAGCCAATTGAGTCTTACCCGTGAAACTCGCGTACAGCTTTAAATTTAATTTCTGGGTAGCGTTCTTGCGTTAACGTCAAATTGACGCGAGTCGGTGCGACATAGACATATTCCCCGTGATGATCGACGGCAAGATTGTCGTAACAGCGTTTTTTGAACTCTTCAAATTTCTTCTTATCGTCCGATTCTACCCAACGTGCGGTGGCAACATTCACCTGCTCGAAAATACAATCAACGTTGTATTCGAGTTTCAAACGGTGCGCGACCACATCAAACTGAAGCACCCCAACGGCGCCGATAATCAGATCGTTATTGTGAAGCGGCTTAAAGAGCTGAGTTGCCCCCTCTTCACAGAGCTGTTCAAGCCCGCGCTCAAGGTGTTTCATGCGAAGCGGATCGCGAAGACGGGCCCGGCGGAAAAGCTCTGGCGCAAAGTCCGGAATCCCTTTAAAACTTAGGTCTTCCCCTTCAGTAAAAGTATCACCGATTCGAATCGTACCGTGATTGTAAATCCCGATAATATCGCCGGCATAGGCCTCTTCTAAATGGCTACGGTCGGAGGCCATAAAAGTCATCGCTTCTGGGATTTTAATATTTTTGCCGATACGCACATGTTTCGCACTCATGCCCGGGGTATATTTCCCTGAACAGATGCGCATAAAGGCGATTCTATCGCGGTGACGCGGGTCCATGTTGGCTTGAACTTTAAAGACAAAACCTGTGAGTTTCTCTTCACCAGCGTGAACCTCGCGCGTTGTGGTTTTTTGCACACTTGGCGGCGGCGCAATCTGAACAAATCCATCGAGCATCTCTTGCACCCCGAAGTTGGTGATCGCAGAGCCAAAATAAACCGGCGTTAAGCGTCCTGCACGATACTCATCGAGATCAAATTCATTACTCGCGATCTGGACCAGCTCCACCTCTTCTCTAAAGGCATTGGCGCGTTCTTCCCCCAAAACCTCATCGAGCTCTTTACTATCGAGCCCTTGAATCACGCGACCTTTACTCGTCGTCCCACGCTCTTCATCGTCATAAAGGTGAATGTAATCTTCTAAAATATGGTAAACGCCTTTGAGATCGCGCCCCATACCGATCGGCCAAGTGACCGGCGCACAATTGATTTTCAGTACCTCTTCCACTTCGTCTAAAAGATCGATCGGATCGCGTCCATCACGGTCAAGTTTGTTGATAAAGGTGATGATCGGCGTATCACGAAGACGGCACACATTCATCAATTTAATGGTCTGTTCCTCAACCCCGTTAGCGCAATCAATCATCATCAGCGCCGAGTCCACCGCGGTAAGCGTGCGGTAAGTATCTTCCGAGAAGTCTTGGTGCCCGGGGGTATCAAGCAGGTTAATCATATAATCTTGATAGGGAAACTGCATCACCGATGAGGTTACCGAGATTCCCCGTTGTTGCTCAAGCTCCATCCAGTCCGATGTGGCATGACGGGCCGCTTTACGGCCTTTGACCGATCCCGCTAAACTGATCGCGCCCCCAAATAGAAGGAGTTTTTCAGTCATTGTCGTTTTACCCGCATCCGGGTGAGCGATGATCGCAAAGGTTCGACGGCGTTGGCTCTCTTTTAACAATTTACTCATAGTGATGATAATCTTTATAAAACAATTTTTTAAATGGCAACTCAAACCGCCCCTCTCTCACAAAAAGTAAGGGATGAGCGAACGTTAAGTTAAAAATAGATAAGTTTTGACTGCCATATTGTACATGAATTTACTAAACTAAGGGTAGAAAAAGCCACAAACCTGCGATCAGCAAATGCGACATTTTTTAGCGTAAACACTGACGAATAGCAGGAAGTCGATGCGCTTCCATCATCATAATTGATTAATTGCGAAGCGCTTGGTATATAATGTAAAGATTACTTAAATCCTATGGGGGAATTTGAAATGACTGATGAGATCCATGACGATTTCAAAGAACAGTACAAACACATTTTAGTCGCCGTTGACCAGTCAGATGATGCGGAAGCGGTCGGCCGTAAGGCGCTCGGTGTGGCTAAACGAAATCGTGCAAAATTAACGCTTCTTAACATTTTAGAGAGCATTAGCCTCAATACGAGCTATGAGTTAATGCCCGTGATTCCTCAAGGCACCGATGATGAAGTGTTAGCGGAAGCGAAAAAATCGATGCGTGAGCTCTCATTTAAACTGGGGATTCCCGATGCGGACACCTTAGTGATCTCGGCACTTTCCACAAAAGAGGGAATTTTAAAAGCCGCGAAAGAACTCGACGTTGATCTGCTTATTATCGGCTCGCACACCCGTCAAGGATTGGCCCTTCTGCTTGGCTCAACCTCAGGCTCAATCATCAATGATTCACCGTGCGATATTTTAACGATTAAAGTGTAACGCCTCGATTTATTTGATGATTGGTTTAATGCGAAGCATTCAATACTGAAAACGCCTCCGAGATTGGGATTGATCAATTGATTTATTGATCCAATCAATCTTTGGGGGCGTTTTTGCGTTTGGGAAAATCTTTTGATTAACGGATCAATTCATGAAACGTCGGGCGAATGCGTCTGCCCTGTTTCACCTCTAAAATCATCTGCTCGAGCATATTGGCAATCGGGTCTTCTGAATCGATCGCAAGAGCCGCGGCAACCATCTCGAGCGCTTTTTCATCATTACCCGTGACAAATAAATTCGCGGCATGATTGGTGATCGCATTGAGATAATCGGGCGCTCGGCGCACCGCCTCTTCGGAATAACGGACGGCCCGCGCGGTTAGATCTAAACTCATCGCCACAATAGAGGCTTCCATCGGCGCATTGCAATCACTTGCATGGTTATTGACCGCCTCTTCAAGATAAAAGAGTGCACTTTGATAATCTTCCAAGCGCTGATAAATTTTGCCCAAAAAGAAGATCGAGGGAAAACTCCCCGGGTTGATCTTAAGCGCCTCTTTAAAGAGTGCCGCCTTTTGCTCTAAAATCACGACATCCCCATCTGTGAGCGCTCGACGTGCATTACCCTCAAGCAAAAGATAGCCCTCAAGCCCGCTCGTTGCGGCATCGTAACATTGCTGATATCGCTCCACATCCTGTTTATCAAGCACCATAGTCCTTCCTTTATCCGTTATTATCTCAATTATTCAGATAATCGCATTTTGTTCTCAATTCGTACAGCTGAATATAGCATTATTCGCCCATCAAATAGAGCCTCTCTCCGATGAAAATAAGGCTCATTTAGATTAAAATCTTCTTTTTACTAACAAAACTTGCATAAAATCTATTTATGTAATGAAATGTTAGCCAGGCCGCTGATTGTTTGCCTGTTTTCCTTGTATACAAAAGAGACTCATGCTATAAATTCAGAGTAATGGGCACCAAAATAATCTGCCCGCATAAACCATTATAAATTAAGCTTTTTAGGGCTTGGAGGAAACACTATGTATGATTTAAATCGGATTATCAATCATAAAGAGTTCGGGGAGTTCACTAGCGCAACGTTCTTCGATGTGATTGGTAAAATGCATCTTAAGGACGAAGAGGAATGCATTCGTGATCTGCGCGAAATTATCGCACCGACTACGGATACCGAGCAGAAAATCCGACAAAAAACCTACGATGTCGTACAACGCATTCGTAATAGCCCTGAAATTGAAAGTTCGCTCGATGCTCTTCTGCGTGAATATAATCTCACCACCAAAGAAGGGCTTATTTTAATGTGTCTTGCGGAAGCGTTTTTACGGATTCCCGACAAAAAATCCGCCGATGCGCTGATTCGCGATAAGATCGCCGGCGTCAACTGGTCATCACATAAAGGCAATAGTAATAAGCAACTGGTAAACTTTGCCACCTGGGGACTGATGCTCACCGGGAATTTGGTGGATATTGACGATGAGAGCAGCGCGCTTAAAAAGCTCACCAATAAGATGACCGAACCTGTGATTCGTAAATCAGTGAACGTTGCGATGCAGGTAATGGGGAAACAGTTTGTCCTTGGCGAAACCATGGCGGAAGCGCTAAAAAATGGTCGTAAAGTACGCGAACAAGGCTATACCTATACCTTCGATATGCTCGGAGAAGCGGCGATGACGCAAGCCGATGCCGATCGTTATTTTGAAGATTATAAAAATGCACTAAAAGCTGTGGGCGCGGAAGAGGCGCTACCGAATAGCCGTAAACCTTCACTCTCAATCAAACTCTCAGCCCTTCATCAACGTTACACTGTCGATCAAAAAGATCGCGTAATGACCGAGCTTTTCAATCGCGTGAAAGAACTTGCGCTATTAGGAAAAGAGCTTGATGCGGAAATTAGTATTGACGCGGAAGAGGCGGATCGTTTAGAGCTCTCACTTGAGCTATTTGAGAAACTGGTTCGTGTGCCTGAAATCGGTTCATGGGGTGGATTAGGCCTTGTAATTCAAGGGTACGCAAAACACGCGATGCCGTCACTCATTTGGGTGAGCCTTCTTGGCCGTGAGCTTGGCATTGAAATTCCGGTTCGTCTTGTAAAAGGGGCGTATTGGGATACGGAAGTGAAAGATTCGCAAGTGCGCGGACTCAATAATTATCCCGTTTTTACTCGTAAAGAAAATACCGATATCTCCTACCTTGCGTGCGCACGCTTTATGTTAAGCCCTGCAGCACAAGGGGTGATTCGTCCTCAATTTGCCACCCACAACGCGCAAACAGTGATGACGATTTTAGATTTCAGTGAGCGTTTTAATAACGATAATTTCGAATTCCAACGCCTCCACGGGATGGGCGAAGCGCTCTATAACGAAATTATTAAAGAGTATGGTAAAAGTGTGCGGATCTACGCGCCGGTCGGACTTCATCATGACCTGCTCCCCTACCTTGTACGCCGTCTCCTTGAAAATGGAGCAAACTCATCATTTGTTCACCAGCTCGTTGACCCAACCGTTCCGATCGAAAGCTTAATTGAGCATCCAGTAACAGTCGTTGATGGCTACGAAACCATTAAAAACCCCAATATTCCTTACTCCGATGAGCTCTACAAAACCCGTAAGAACTCACGCGGTCTCAATATGAACTTCTCAAGCACGTGGCTTCCCTTTGAAAGTCAGTACAATGAGATGATCACTAAACGCTGGCGCGCAAAACCGATCATTAATGGTGTGCCACAAAAAGAGGGGCAAGAGACCTATCAAGCCCGCTCACCGTTTGATTTAGAGCATGTGGTCGGTAAGGTGACTACTGCCAATGAAGCGCAGGTGAAAGCGGCGATCGATTCGCTCGATAAAGCGTGGTTTAACTGGAATGAGACGCCCGTTGAAGTGCGTGCAAACATTTTAGAAAAAACCGCTGACCTTCTTGAGGAAAATCGCATTGAACTAATCGCACTTTGCTCAATGGAAGCAGGTAAAACCATTCATGATGGAATCGATGAGGTGCGAGAAGCCGCTGATTTCTGCCGATACTACGCGCAAGAAGCTCGTAAACACGGCACAGTTAAAGAGCTTAAAGGCCCAACGGGCGAGCAAAACCTCTACTACCACGCCGGTAAAGGAGTCTTTGCCTGTATCAGTCCATGGAACTTCCCTCTTGCAATCTATTTAGGGCAAATCGTCGCAGCGCTTGTGAGCGGTAACACCGTTCTTGCAAAACCTGCAGAAGCAACGCCCATGATCGCTTATCGTGTGGTGGAACTCCTTTTTGAAGCGGGTCTACCGAAAGAGGTGATCGCACTTCTTCCTGGATCGGGGAAAATGCTTGGGGATATCTTCACGCAAGATCCTCGCGTTGTGGGTGTTTGTTTTACAGGATCCACCGGCACCGCGCGCGCCATTAACCAAAACTTAGCGGCGCGTGAAGGGGCAATTCCGACCTTAATCGCTGAAACCGGCGGACAAAACGTGATGTTTGCGGACTCCACCTCATTGCCTGAGCAAGTGGTTCGTGATGCGCTTCAATCGGCATTTGTGAGTACCAGTCAACGCTGTTCGGCGCTGCGTGTGCTCTATCTTCAAGATGAGATCGCCGATCGCATTATCGAGCTCTTAAAAGGCGCGATGGACGATATCGTTGTGGGCGTTCCTTATTCGCGTAAAACCGATGTTAGCTCGGTGATTGATGAGCGGGCAAAAGCAAGTCTTTTAGAGCATATCGATGCCCTTAAAGCACAAGGTAAACTGATTGCAGAAGCCAAAATTGATCCAAAACTCAACGGACACTTTGTGGCACCGGTGATCTTTGAGATCGATTCCATTTCAGAGCTTAAAAAAGAGCACTTCGGCCCGATCATGCATGTGATTCGCTATAAGAGCGATAAACTGCTCGACATGATCCACGAGGTCAACGCAACCGGATTTGGACTCACCATGGGCGTACATAGCCGTAATGATGACTATATTCGCTTTATTGAAACCCACGCGCGCGTTGGTAACTTCTACGTAAATCGTAACCAAGTCGGTGCGATCGTTGGGGTACAACCGTTTGGTGGACGCGGCCTCTCAGGAACCGGTCCAAAAGCGGGCGGTCCACACTATCTTCCACGTTTTATGACAGAACGTTCAACCTCCGTTAATACCGCGGCTATTGGAGGAGACGCGGCACTCATCAGCCTTGCTTATGACGAACAAGGATAAATAAAAATAATAATATTTATACGACCCCCTCACCGCTTTTAGTTTAAGGTAGTGAGGGTGTCTTAACCAATGAGGAACAGATTATGGGTTCGTTACAACCTTTACATATCACATTTTTTATCTATATTGTCGCGATGATCGGCATTGGATTTTACGCCTATAAATCCACCAGCAATCTATCGGACTATATTCTTGGCGGACGCCGACTCGGTAGCTTCGTCACCGCACTTTCTGCCGGTGCATCAGACATGAGTGGATGGCTCTTAATGGGGCTTCCCGGCGCGATCTTCATCTCCGGAATCTCCGGCTCCTGGATCGCCATCGGATTAACGCTCGGTGCCTATCTGAACTGGCTCTTTGTCGCGGGACGCTTACGGATGTTTACCGAAAAAACAAACGATGCGCTCACCCTGCCGGACTTTTTCCACGGCCGTTATGAAGATAATACCCGTCTCTTAAAAATCATCGCATCGATGATCATTCTCTTCTTCTTTGTGATCTACTGCGCCTCAGGCGTCGTGGCAAGCGCGCGTCTTTTCACCAGTACCTTTGGCATGAGCTATGAAACCGCAATCTGGGTCGGTGCCTTTGCAACGATTGCCTATGTATTTATCGGTGGATTCTTAGCGGTGAGCTGGACGGATACCGTTCAAGCCTCACTCATGATCTTTGCGCTTTTATTAGTGCCGATGATTATCGTGTTAAAACTTGGGGATTTAGGCAGTTTAGATGTGGGCGCGACCATTGAAACCATTCGCACCTATAGCCCAACTCACTTAAACTTCACCCATGATCTTACTTGGATCACCATCGTGTCACTCGTTGCGTGGGGGCTTGGATATTGCGGTCAGCCACACATTTTAGTGCGTTTTATGGCGGCCGATTCAGTTAAAACAATTCCTAATGCTCGCCGTATCTCCATTACTTGGATGGCGCTTTGTTTAATGGGCGCGGTTGCCGTTGGATTCTTTGGATACGCCTATGTCATCGAACACCCTGTTGTTGCGGCAAACATCATGAGTGGCACACATCCTGTGACCGGTGAAGTATTAAGCGGTAATCCTGAGTCGGTCTTTATGGAACTTGCTAAAGTTCTCCTGAACCCATGGATTGCGGGCATCGTATTATCGGCAGTACTTGCTGCGGTCATGAGTACGCTTAGCTGTCAGTTGCTTGTCGCATCAAGTGCATTAACCGAAGACCTCTACAAAGGTTTCTTACGTAAAGATGCAGGCGAACAGGAACTTGTATGGATTGGCCGCGCGATGGTATTTGCGGTAGCAGCGATTGCGATCTACATCGCGCACGACCCAAACAGTAAAGTATTAGATCTTGTCTCATACGCGTGGGCAGGATTTGCCGCGGCATTTGGTCCAATCATTATCTTCTCAGTATTCTGGCGCAGAACCACCCGTAACGGTGCGTTAGTCGGTATGATTACAGGTGCTTTAACGGTCATCATCTTCCCTAAAATCAAAGCATGGGTAGCCGCTAGCCAAGGCGTAAGCGTTGATGCTATCTTAGCGAAAATGCCACTTTTAGGGCTTTACGAGATTATCCCAGGCTTCCTCTTAGCGTGTATTATGATCGTAGTGGTGAGTCTCATGGGTAAACCTAGCAAAACGATGGAAGCAAACTTTGATGATGCAACTAAATCCTATCGCGATGCGATGGCGAAATAATTGATTAAGTAACACGCAATAAAAAACCCTTACGGAACGCTCATTAATTCTGAGTCATCACCGTAAGGGTTTTATTTTGTCTAATAGTTTAACCTGTTTCGATTATATAAGCATGAATACGCCTTAGATATGACTAGATCGCCGCCGTACGCTCATTGAGCCACGCAAGCGCACGCTCACAGCTCAATTTCGGCGCAAGACGCTCACGCACCTCTTGATGGTATTCATTAAGCCACGCCACCTCTTCTTTAGTTAATAGTGATGAATCAATACAGCGCGTATCAATTGGGCAGAGGGTTAAGGTTTCAAAGGCCATAAATTCGCCAAATTCACCGCACGCCTTTTGTGTAGTGCCCGTTGCAACCACTAAGTTTTCAATGCGAATGCCCCACTTTCCTTCACGATAGAGTCCTGGCTCAATGGAGGTAATCATGCCATCACGCACTTCCGATTGCGGCGTTAATTTTGCATTATAGGAGAGCACTTGTGGCCCTTCATGCACATTCATAAAGTAGCCTACCCCATGCCCCGTTCCGTGACCATAATCAAGGTGTGCCTGCCATAAAGGTGCGCGAGCAATGGCGTCTAGTTGTGGCATTTTAATCCCTCTTGGAAAATGCGCACGGCTCATCGTAATCATCGATTTCAGCACTAAAGTAAAATCGCGTTTATGCGCGTCGGTAATCGTGCCAATCGGAATCACGCGAGTGATATCGGTGGTGCCATTTTGATATTGCGCGCCTGAATCAATTAAAAGAAGGCCGTCGCCCTCAATCACGGAATGCGCCTCAAGCGTTGCACTATAGTGCGGGAGCGCCCCATTTTCATTAAATCCGGCAATGGTGCCAAAACTGAGCGAGACATAGTTCGGTTTAGCACTGCGTTTCTCTTCTAACATCTCGGCGACGGTAAGCTCAGTGACCGCTTCACCCCGGGCCATTTTCTCTTCAAATTCTGCAAAAAACTCACACAGCGCTGCGCCATCTTCTTCCATCGCAACGCGCACATGGGCAATATCTGCCTCCGATTTTAAAGCTTTTTCCAGCGTACTCGGATTAAATAGTGGGAGCACATCACAACTTTCTGGAATCGCTTCAAGGAGCGCATAGTTGGTGCGCGCAGGATCGAGCATAATGCTATTACCCACCTCAAGCTCTTTGAGATCAAGATAGATCTCGTGATAGGATTTCACCATCACCCGAGCGGCATCAAGTGCTCTGACCGCCTCATCACTCAATTTTGCCGAATCCACATAGAGTGCCGCACGATTGGGTTCAATTAAAAGATAGGATAAAAAGAGCGGATTGTATTCCACGTCGCTGCCTCGAAGATTTAAAATCCAAGCGATATCATCAAGCGTTGAGACTAAATGAAAGTCGGCACTCGCATCCTCCATCACCGCGCGAATCTCGCCCAATTTCTCCATCATCGTGTGAGAGACAAACTCTGCCTCATGAGGATAGATCGTCTCAAGCGGTAACGGCGGGCGATTGGGCCAAAGGCCATTAAAAGGATTGAGCGAGGAGACCAGTTCAATCGATTTACTATCGAGCGCATCCTCCAAATTAAAGAACGCTTCCACCGAAATGGTCTCACCCAAGAGCGCAACACTGCTCCCCTCTGGCAAGGTATTTAATAAAAAATCGGTATAACTTGGGATATTGGGCGCGCCGAGTTTTTGCAACGTAATGCCACTCCCGCCTAGCTCTTTGGCGGCCTGTACCCAATAACGGCTATCGGCCCAGAGATACGCGCTCTCTTTTAATACCACCAGCGTTCCCGCCGACCCGGTAAATCCTGAAAACCACGCGCGGAGCTTCCAATGTTCCGGAAGATATTCCGACAGATGGGGATCACTGCTTAAAATAATCCACGCATCCACCTCATCACGCACCATCGTCTGTTGTAATGCGGCAATCCGCTTCGCTGCACTTGTCATCGCTCACTCCTCTTCATATCGGCGGGCTATTTTGCGAGCCCAATATAGATCGTTACACTGCCATCGACGCTGTATTTTTCATAATCGATGCCATACGCACGTTGCAATTTCCCCTCTTCCTCAAGCGTCCAAATCTCTTGCCACATCGCGATCACGCCGTTCGGATCAAACGGATCGACCTCAAAGGCTTGATACGACACCTCAGGATCAAGGCTCACAATTGCCTCACGATCCTCAAGGAGCGTATCGCTTAGCCCCTCCGTCGGAATCGCTAGCGTTAAGGTATATTCGCCATCATAATCGGACTCATATTCATGGTAAAGCGCATAGCGATCGCCATGATAATTGAGTGTTTCCAGCATTTTCCCACCGTTACGCCATAGGCCAATAATCTTCTCTAAAATTTTAAGATCGTTAAAGTTATGGGTGCGAACCGATGAGAGCGTTAATAATTCCATGGGAGCCTCGTGCTAATCGTGGTAAAAGGGGATTTAATCTTCAATGATTTCATTATACAAAATGAGGGGCACGTCCGCCGAATATTGCCCCGTTTCTGATTTTGTTTCTGCTTTTAATTCAGCTTTTAGCAAAGACTTTATGATTCGATCGGCAGATAATCTTTGTAGCGCAGAACGCCCTTAATAATTCGATAGATATACCAGATAAAATTGATCCCGATGATCAAAAATCCAATTAAAAAGGGTGCAGTAACAATCCCTAAAATAAAGGTGATCGCAAGAATCCAGCTAGTTCTAATCAGATAATTTAAGTGACCATAATAGATCGTGTCTTTGATGTTATCACGGCGCATATAGGCATAAATGATCGCCACAATCCAACCGAGAAAGCCCGACACCGCAATGCTTCCAAGCGCAATATAGACCACCAGCGCATCATCGCGTCCTTTCGCTTTGGGATTCATTCCTTGGGCGGTATCAGTCTGCCCATTTTCATCACGAGAAGCGGAATCTCCCACAAACTCAGGGCGACTATAATCGAGGCGATATCGATCCTCCTCGAGCTTTTTCCGATTGTGATCATCATTCAAATCATCCATTTAAATCTCCTAAACCTGTACTACAAAACATGCCTTTAAACATCAATAATCTATTAATAATTCAAGCTATTATACACAAATATAGTTTGCAATCCGCTACCGAAGCCTTACCCCATGGTTTAAATCAATTCCCATAAAAAAGGCCTTACTCCACTTAGGAATAAGGCCTCTAACAATCAGTTAACACGTAAACTCATTACGAAATTTTCGCGCCGGGTTTGAGCTCGCTAAGTGAGGTTAGGAGCGAGAGCTCATCTTTTGTCGATGCCGATAAGATCATCCCTTCGCTGACGCCAAAGCGCATTTTACGGGGCGCTAAGTTCGCCACCACAATCACATACGTTCCCACGAGCGCTTGAGGATCTTCGTAGAATTTACGAATGCCCGAAAAGATGGTGCGCGGTTTTTCTTCCCCAAGATCGATCTGGAAGGTTAGAAGTTTATCTGCCCCTTCGATGAAATCGCACTCAAGCACTTTTCCTAAACGGAGATCCACTTTGGCAAAATCATCAATGGTGATGTACTCATCATCCGCAGCTGCATTCTTATCGGCTTTTTTATCAGCCTTTTTGTCCGACTTTTTATCCGCTTTTTGATTGTCTTTACGCTCAACGCTTAACGCCGATTTATTCGCTTCCACCAACCGATCGAGCGCTTTACGGTCAAGACGCGTCATCAAATGCTCATACTCATTAATCTCGTGCCCCGCTGCAAGCGCATCATCAAGAGTCGCGTAGCTAAGCGGTGCAATATTAAGATAACCCTCCGCCGCGGTGACCACATTAGGAATCACCGGTTTTAAGTAGAGACTTAAGAGACGAAATGCTTCCAAATACCCGGTACAGAGTGCGTGGAGACGGTAAAGAGCCGCTTCATCACGTACCAATTCCCACGGTTTTGTGCTATCGAAATGCTCATTCACCACATCGCATAGACGCGATACTTCACGCAGTGCTGCGCCAAAATTACGCCCATCAAAGCCGGCAGCAATTTTCTCGCTCGCCCCTTTAATCTCCGCTAAAAGGTCAGCGGTTTCATCACCAAGCGCGCCAAGTTTATTCTCAAAATTACGTGAGATAAAACGGCTTGTGCGCGACGCAATATTGACATATTTCCCGATAAGATCAGCATTCACACGATTAACAAAATCATCGAGATTTAAGTCAAAGTCATCGATCGCACCGGTGGATTTTGCCGCAAAATAGTAGCGCAACCACTCAGGATTTAAGCCCTGTTCGGTGTAGGATTTCGCCGTCATAAAAGTGCCGCGTGATTTACTCATCTTCGCGCCATCGACGGTTAAAAATCCATTAATCGCATATTGGCTCGGAATACGGTGGCCTGAAAAATGGAGCATCGCTGGCCAGAAAAGCGTATGGAAATACATGATATCTTTCCCGATAAAATGCACCATCTCAGTACCCGCCTTATCGGCTGCATCCGCTTTTACAAAGCTCTCAAAGTCGATGCCTTCGCGCTCGGCGTAATTTTTAAGTGAGGCAAAATAGCCAATCGGCGCATCAAGCCACACGTAGAAATATTTATTTTCTGCATTGGGGATCGGGAAACCAAAGTATGGTGCGTCACGGGAAATGTCCCAGTCAGAGAGTTTTTCATCCCCCTCTTCACCGATCCACTCACGCATTTTATTAGCCGCTTCCGATTGCAAGCGATCATTATCCTCTAAAAACTTACGCAAAAATGCCACACATTTTGGATCAGAGAGTTTAAAGAAGAAGTGCTCAGAGGGCTTCATTACCGGCGTTTTACCGGTTACCACTGAAAACGGCTCAATCAATTCTGTCGGGCGATAGGTCGCGCCGCACGCTTCACAGTTATCGCCATATTGATCTTTCGCATGACATTTCGGACATTCGCCTTTGATAAAACGGTCCGGCAAGAACATTTTGCGCTCTTCATCGTAAAACTGCTCAATGGTACGAGTTTCAATGAGGCCTGCATCAACAAGTTTCAGATAGATCTTTTCAACAAGCTCCTGATTCTCTTTACTGTGGGTGGTGTAGTAATTATCAAAATCGATCGAGAAATCTTGGAAGTCTTTTAAGTGCGCCTCATGAGCTTTTGCGATCAACTCTTCGGGAGTAATGCCAAGCTCGTGAGCTTTAAGCATAATGGGCGTACCATGCGTATCATCGGCACAAATATAGTGAACGACATGACCACGCATTCGCTGGAAACGCACCCAGATATCCGCTTGAGCGTAGCCCAGCAAGTGACCTAAATGAATATCACCATTCGCAAATGGCAGTGCATTCGTTACAAATAATTGTCGTTGATTCTGCATCGTACTCTTAAATCCTATCTATAAAACGTGTTTAGGTTGATCGTTATTAAATGTTTAATTCAGTATAAATGTTTCTAGTGCGCTTTGCGTGATTTTAATAATACCGCCGCTTGCGCCGCAATGCCCTCTTCACGGCCAACAAAGCCAAGCTTTTCTGTGGTGGTCGCTTTAACGTTAACCCGATCGGTTCCGATCATGAGGTCGGTGGCGATATTTTGTTCCATCTCACCACGATATGGCAGTAGTTTTGGACGCTCCGCCATGATGGTAATGTCGATATTTTCCACTTCCCAGCCCTTTTCAAGAATCACTTGGTAGGCCTCTTTTAAAAGAACGCGGCTATCGGCATCTTTATATTGCGGATCGGTATCGGGGAAAAGCGTCCCAATGTCGCCGCCTTTCACCGCGCCTAACAGCGCATCGGTCAGCGCGTGAAGCACCACATCCCCATCGGAATGTGCTTTAAAGGCACGCACAAACGGGATTTTAACGCCCGCTAAGACTAAATGATCACCCTCTTTAAAAGCGTGCACATCAAAACCAAATCCTATTCGCATCGTTCTCGTCCTTTAAAATGGAGGCGCATCAGCTCAAGATCACCCGGATAGGTAATCTTAAAGTTATGCGTGTAGCCTCGATAAACTTTGGGAAAGCGTTCATTATACTCTAAAACGGACGCCTCATCAGTGACCGGCGCATTTTCTTTTAGGCATTTAGCTAAGAGTGTGTAAAGAAGCTCAAAGGGCATCATCTGCGGGGTTTGCGCAAGCCAAATATGATCGCGATTGAGCGTTTTTTCAATGGTGTTACTAGATCCCACTTTCTTAATCGTATCTTGCGCCGGAAGCGCCATAATCCCGCCGTCAGGGTGATTATCCGTTAAGACGGCTTCAATAAATTGATCAAGTTCCGCGCTTGAAAGCCCCGGCCGTGCCGCGTCATGCACCAGCGCCCAACTTTTTAATACCGCCTCATACTCACTCTCACTCACAGCTTTTGCCGATTTTAAAATAAAATCCATCGCATTAAACACCGTTTCTGCACGACTCTCGCCGCCTTCAGTTCGATGAATAGCGGTTCGATAAGTCCCGCTGCAATCGAGGTCCGCTTCTTCCGGCAACACAAAATAAGGATCCTCTTTCGCAATGCCCACATAGAGCCCAGCGAGCCTATTACTTTTTTGAAAGACCGCCAAGGTCTCTTCTAAAATCGTATGGGTCGTCAACATGAGATATTGCTTCGGGCAACTGGCCTCCATCCGCGCGCCGACACCGGCTGCCGGGATAATTCCGTAGACGCGAGGGGATCTCTCTTTATGTGAAGTAGAGCGATGAGAATCGGGCGATTGAAGCGGTAAATCGTTAGGCATAATCTTCGTATCCGTTGGAAGTTCGAAAATGGAGCGCCCATAAAAAAAGCGCTATCAAATGATAGCACTTTTCCCTTCAATAATTAATATCGCATCCGGTGAATCGAGATTCTTTACCCCCTCTAACGAGATGATTGATTCACCTGCAAAACCGACTTATTGAATGTCAAAATCGTGACGGCTTTCGTTTACGCTTTCACGGAGGTGTTTACCTGCTTTGAAATGTGATGCGTATTTACCGCTTAATTTTACAGAATCGCCAGTTTTAGGGTTACGGCCCGTTTTCGGCGCACGATAGCGAACAGAGAAGCTTCCAAATCCGCGAACTTCAATGCGACGGCCTTCACCTAACGCTTCGCTGATCTGATCTAAAATAATTTTAACCCCTTTTTCGACTTCAGCGTTGGTGTAGTTAGGATACTTTTCACCTAAACGCTGTACTAATTCTGATTTAGTCATAATATTTCACTCCATTAAAATATTCAAAATTAACCTGATACCTAAAACTTCAATTAAATCTAATTAAAATTAGGTGCTTCACAGGATTATCATATTAGTATATAAAAATTAAAAATATGTAAAAAAGTCTAAAAATTTTTACAATTCTTAATAATACAAAAAACCATTATGAGCGACTAAACCCATAATGGCTTTTCAACAATTATAATTATTGTTGTTTCATTTGCTCTTTAAGTAGATCACCTAAAGTTGCGCCTACTTGGCTGTTCTCGTGTGAGTAGCCAGAGATATCTTTAGCGCTTACTTCGTCGATCGCTTTTACAGAAAGAACGATTGAACGGTTTTTGCGGTCAACGTTGATGAATTTAGCTTCAACTTCGTCGCCTACGTTGTATACGTTACGAACATCTTCAACGCGCTCGTTAGAGATTTCTGATGCACGTAAGTTACCTTCGATACCGTCGCCAAGATCGATTACTGCGAATTTAGCATCAACAGAAACGATTTGACCTTTAACGATTGAACCTTTCTCGTGTGCTGCTAAGAAGTTTGAGAATGGGTCTTGGTCAAGTTGTTTGATACCAAGTGAGATACGCTCACGCTCAGCATCGACAGCAAGTACCATCGCTTCGATTTCATCACCACGTTTGTAGTCACGGATCGCATCTTCACCAGCAACATTCCAAGAAATGTCTGATAAGTGAACAAGGCCGTCGATACCGCCGTCTAAACCGATAAAGATACCGAAATCAGTGATTGATTTAATCGTACCAGTGATTTTATCGTTCTTGTTGTATTTCATCGCGAACTCTTCCCATGGATTTGGTTGGCATTGTTTCATGCCTAAAGAGATACGGCGGCGTTCTTCATCGATGTCAAGAACAACTACGTTAACTTCTTCACCAACCGTCACAACTTTTGATGGGTTAACGTTTTTGTTTGTCCAATCCATTTCTGAAACGTGAACAAGACCTTCGATACCGTCTTCGATTTCAACGAAGCAACCGTAATCGGTAATGTTAGTTACTTTACCTTTTACTTGGATGCCTGATGGGAAGCGCATTCCGATATCTTTCCATGGATCTTCACCTAATTGTTTAAGACCTAAAGATACGCGGTTACGCTCACGATCGAATTTAAGAAGTTTAACTTCGATCTCATCGTTGATGTTAACGATTTCGGAAGGGTGACGAACGCGTTTCCACGCCATGTCTGTGATGTGAAGTAAACCATCAATTCCACCAAGATCAAGGAACGCACCGTAATCAGTAAGGTTTTTAACCACACCTTTAACGATATCGCCTTCTTCAAGGTTTTTAAGTAACTCTTCACGCTCTGCAGAGTATTCTTCTTCTACAACCGCGCGACGAGATACAACGATGTTATTACGTTTTGGATCAAGCTTGATTAATTTAAGCTCGAGTTCTTTACCTTCTAAGTAAGAGATATCACGTACGGGACGAACATCTACTAATGAACCGGGTAAGAACGCTCTTTCAGTACCAAGGTCAACGGTGAATCCACCTTTAACGCGGCCAGAAATAACCCCTTTAACGATCTCATCAGCTTCAAGTTTTTTCTCAAGAGCTGCCCAAACTTCTGCACGTTTTGCTTTTTCACGTGAAAGACGGGTTTCACCGAAACCATCTTCAAGTGACTCAAGCATTACGTCAACGTCTGAACCTACTGCAACTTCTAATTCACCGTTGATATCTTGGAATTGGTCGATAGCGATGCGACCTTCACTTTTAAGTCCAGCATCTACGATGACGAACTCGTTTTCAATTGCTACTACGGTAGCTTTAATAATCGAACCAACTGTACGAGATTCCTCTTGAGCGATCGATTGTTCAAATAACTCTGCAAAACTTAATGACATATATTTATAAACTCAAATGGGCAAAATCGCTTATGATCAAAAGGTTTTGTTCCCTCAATCACCGTCAATATGCGTTTTTACCGTCTGTTAAATGTTAAACACTATGCATTTTAGATGCCCGTGTGAATCCGTCCCGGCAGTCAGCATTTACTGTCTACCCTACTCTGATCAAATTTAAGTCATTTAAATCTAAACCATGAGATTTATGATCGGATTCGGCAATCCTCAATGCGCCTTAATTAATTTCCACTGAAGCGACATTTGCCCAAACTTTCTCAAACACCTCATCTGCTGAAAACTCCGATGTATCAACGATCACGGCATCCTCGGCAGGGATAAGGGGAGAGCTCTTTCGCGAACGGTCTCGCTCGTCTCGGGCTTTCACCTCAGATAAAATCTGCTCTATTTTAGCGCAAATTCCATTTTCCAACAACTGTTTATATCGTCTTTTTGCGCGCTCTTCGGCCGATGCCGTCAGAAAGATCTTTAAGGGCGCTCGGGGAAAGACCACCGTTCCCATATCTCTACCATCTGCAATCAATCCTTTAGCCGTTGCAAAATCCCGTTGGCGCTGCAATAAATTTTCACGCACTTTGGGCAATTTCGCCACAATCGACGCTTTATTACCGGTAGTTTCTAAGCGAATGGCATCGGTACGATCTTCGCCATCAAGATAGATTAATACGCCCTTCTCGCCCGGTTTAAATTCAAGCGGTAATGTGAGCGCTAATGCGGCGACCTTTTCTTCATCGTTAAGATCGAGCCCTTTTTCTTCAGCAAAGAGCGCAAGGGCACGATAAATCGCCCCTGAGTCAAGCAGCTCCCAGCCCAATTTTTCCGCCAGCTTTTTCGCCAAAGTCCCCTTGCCCACGCCACTTGGACCATCGATTGTAATGACTCTCTCTTTTTCCATCTCTCTTTCTCTTTGAACTGAATTAAAAATATGGGTGATATATGATAACGTCCACTAAAGTGTTAAAATCACTGATGTATAATTATATGGGAATTTTCGTTTGAAAACTCATCTCAATATGAATCTACGACAAAGGGAATTAAAGAATCAATGAAATTAACGATCGCAACACGAGAAAGTCCTTTAGCACTCTGGCAAGCCAATCACGTTCGAGATGAACTCTTAAAACTCTATCCCGATCTAACCGTAGAGATTCTCGGGATGACCACTCGCGGCGACCAAATGCTCTCCTCACCGCTCGCTAAAATTGGCGGAAAAGGATTATTCTTAAAAGAGCTTGAAGTCGCGATGCTTGAAGGCCGTGCCGATATCGCGGTCCACTCGATGAAAGACGTTCCCGTTGTCTCAGCGCTTCCTGAAGGATTGATCGTTCCGGTGGTGCTTAAACGTGAAGATCCCCGTGATGCCTTTGTATCGGATCATTATAAATCGATCGATGATCTCCCTAAAGGCGCGGTGGTTGGATCGTGTTCTCTTCGTCGTCGCGCACAATTGCTCGCCCATCGCCCCGATCTGCAAATTAAAGATCTGCGTGGGAATGTGAACACTCGTCTTAAAAAGCTCCATGATGGCGAATACGATGCGATTATTCTCGCGGCCGCTGGATTAAAACGCTTAGGTTTTGATGAGCACATCACCGAAACCATTAGCCAAGATCTCTCCCTACCCGCAGTTGGGCAAGGTGCGATCGGCATTGAGTGCGTTGAGGCAAATCAAGAGGTGCGCGATCTGATCTCAAAACTCAATCATGAAGAGACCTCCATCTGCGTTGCGGCCGAAAGAGCCTATAACGCGCGCTTAAATGGGGGTTGTCAGGCGCCGATTGCAGGCTATGCGGAACTGACCGAAAAAGGATTATGGGTTCGCGGTCTTGTAGGCGATCTTGATACAGGAGAGATCATCTATCATGAGCTCTACGGCGCTCCGGAAGATGCCCAAAATTTAGGCGTCGAACTTGCGGAGAATCTCTTATCTCGTGGAGCCGATAAAATTTTAGAAAAAATCTACGGGTAGAGGAACGCACAATGAAAGCAGATCTACGTCAAATCGGTGTCATCGTGACCCGTCCTGAAGCACAGGCAGAATCACTCTTAAATCGCATTCACGAGCATGGCGGAAAAGGCTTTTTAGTCCCCGCTCTTGCGATCGTCAATGCACGCAACAGCAAAGGGGCAAAACGCATCTTAAGCCAGAGCGATCAGAATGATTACTTCCTCTTTACGAGCCCCAATTCCGTTATTTTTGCCAAGAAACTGGGCTTTAAATTCCCGGTGGACAAGGGGTATATCTCCATTGGCCTTGGGACGGAAAAAGCGCTCCACGCAGAAGGCATTACGCACGATGTGAATGATAAAATCATCACCGCGCCCAAACCTTACACCTCTGAAGCCTTGATCGAAACGCTTAAATCATACGATTTAGCCGATCAATCGGTGCTGATTGTAAGCGGTGAAGGCGGACGTAGATTACTTGGCGATGCCCTCACCGAACAGGGCGCAAAGACGAAATATGTCAATGTCTATCGCCGAGTAAAACCAAAAACATTTGCTCTTGAACCGGTCACAACTTACATCAAAGAGCATCCCGTTCTCCTGACGCTAACGAGCTCAGAGGCGATCGATACCCTCCTACCTGCCCTACAAGATGCAGAGTTAATGGAGACAATCGATGCGGTTATCGTGGGCAGTGACCGGCTCGCAAATCATGCGATCGACGTGGGTTTTCACAATCCGATCGTAGCTCAATCGGCGCTTGAAGATGATCTTTGGGACGCAATCGTAACCTATAGTGAATCGCTCACTCAAACTGATAATAATGAGGCGACTATGCAAGAAAATAACGACACCAAAAAGACTCCTAAGGAGGAGCTTGAATCGATTGAAACTGCTGACACGGTCGGTGCGGAATCATCCAACTCTCCCGCAAAAAACGATACGCCAGAGAAAAAATCGTCTGCGAAATCCGATGTGATCGGCGCAAACAATAAAAAAACCAATAAAGCCAACAAAGCGAAAAAAGAATTCGTCGAAATGCCGCTTGGCCCAACGCCTGAAGAATCCACCCCCGTTGTAACGGAAAAAGTAGTGGAGAAAAAAGGCGGCGGCATTGCCTGGCTTGCCTGTGCGATTGCTCTGGGTTCGCTCGGCTTTAGTAGTTATCTCTACTTAAATCCACCGGCACCGAAATCAGTTGAGACACCGGCCCTTGATACCTCACACATTGATAACGCGATCGCAACCTTAAAGGGCGATCTTTCCAGTGTACAATCTCAATTACAAACGCTTCCAAAAACTGCTGAAAAGGTTGATTTAAGCGGTCTTGATTCGGCGCAAAAAGCGATTGAGAATCTCACTAAAAAAGTGGACAACCTCACCGTCATTCAATCACAAAACCAAAAAATGGAGAGCATGATTGAGGCGCTTAAAGAGGCCAACAGTGCTCTTCAAACCGATTTTAACGATCAGAAAGTATTGCTCACCGGGATTACTGATCTGGCAAAAGATGCCTCAAAACGCGCTGATACCTTAGCCGTTGAACTCGCGCAAAATAAGATCACTCAAGATAGCACCATTATTGAAGCACGCGAGCTGATCAAAACCATCAAAAACACCACCGATCTTGATACCTTTAAACTCGCTGAGATCGAATATCTGCTCAAATTCGCCAAATATAAATTGGAATATGAGCGCGATACCGATTCTGCCATCAATGTATTAGAAACGGCAAAAGCACGCATGGCGGGCATTGAAGCGATTCCTTTTACCGTTGCGATCGGTCATGTGGATGCAACCTTGGAGATGCTCAAAACCTTCAACGATAATAATCAACATCGTGACGTGACTGCGGCAAAACTCTTTGAAATTACCAAAGAGATCGCCCATGCACCGCTTAAAGAAGATGGCGCAATTGCGGCCTTTAGAGATAAAATCTACAGCACGCAAAAAGAGATCGAGACCGATAAAGCGTGGTACAAAAACATTCTCTCCTCCCTTGTATTTGTGGAGCAAGAGACCGTTGAGCCACCGAAACTGATGGCCGAGCTCGATAGTCTCTACATTCAGCACAACATTCAAGTACAGCTCTCCGCGGCGCGTTTAGCGCTTTTACAAAATATGCCGGCGCTGCATAAGGATTCGGTCACCCTTGCCCGCACCTGGATTGTAGAATATTTCGATCCTCGTGATGCGAGCGTTGCCAAAGCCGTTGCCGAGCTTGATCTCATGCTTGAACAAGATTATAGCCAAGCGCTTCCCGATGTAACGCCTGCAATTTTAGCGTTTAGTGCGGCGATCGAAGCGCGTCAACCGAAAGGGGGTCAATAATGAGACGCTTTGGTATCCTATTTTGGACCATTTTAATCCCAGCTCTTGCGGCTTT
Organism: Lysobacteraceae bacterium; assembly: GCA_012513365.1. Taxonomy (GTDB): domain Bacteria; phylum Pseudomonadota; class Gammaproteobacteria; order Cardiobacteriales; family Wohlfahrtiimonadaceae; genus CALZBJ01. Next base: position 1,995 of record JAAZCI010000082.1, on the reverse strand, counting down.
TCTGGTCTCCGTGATCCGTAAAGAACCCGGGCTTGTGATGATCTCAGGTCCCATTCCCTTCCTCGGCGAACGCACCATCTATCTCACCTTTTTAGGCGCGATTGTCTTTGGCATTGGGGGATTTTTCTCACTCTATTTTATTTTACGTTTCTTCTCACGCCTCATTCGTACACCAGAAAGCATTGGGCATTTTAATCGCCGTCGCCGTGCTAAAAGTGCCGACCGTGAATTTGCTCGCGCGCAACTGGCGATCTACGAAAATCGCCCAAAAGATGCGGAAAAACTCTTTATCTCCGCAGCGAAAAAGAGCGACTTTCCCAGCATCTGTTATATCGGCGCGGCAAAAGCCTCTCATATGCTTGGCGATAATGCCCAGCGTGACCGCTATTTAAGTGAGATTGATTACCTTGACGATAAGATCAATGAAGATCTCTCTCTTGTGGTTCGTGGTGATTTCTTAATCGAAATTGGCGAATTTGAGAAGGCAGAACAGGTATTGACGCGCCTTGTGAAAGAGGATCGTGGCAACGCAAAAGCCACTTTATTGCTTGCGAAAGCCTACCATGGCCTTGGTAAATTTGAGGAACTCATTAAACGCCTCCCCGATATTCAAAAAGCGATTCGTAAAGCCTCAACGCCCTGTGAAGAGCGCGGTCTCTATTGCGATATTTTAGAATATGCGGCGAAAGATCTCGATGTGAAACGCATTAAAGAGACTTGGTGGCAGTTCCCGAATGAAATTAAACGCGATCATGCATCGATGATTAAATACGCCCATCTGTTACTTGATGCCGGCGACCCTGATTCGGCGGAAGCGCTTCTACGTGGCGAGCTGCGTAAATCATGGGATGAGAACATGATGATGGCCTACAGTCAGCTCTATCGTGGCAACATTCATCAACTCATTAAACAATCGCGTAATTTTGTGAAAACTCATGAAGAGAGCGCCATTGCCCGTTATTCCCTTGCGAATTTTTTAGTCCGTAATAACGAGCTTGCCGAAGCGGAAGAGGTGTTAATGGCGGCGATCAAACTCGATCCAACCTTAGCGCCTGCGCATAAGCTCTTTGGTGAATTAAAACTTCGTCAAAACGATCCGGCGGCAGCGCTTCAATCATTCCAATTTGTGAATGATCTACTGCTCTCTGATCGCCCGGCTCACGTGAAAAAGGCCGATGGTGAATTGTTAGTCGATGAAACCGTAAAACTTCCCGAAACCATTGCGGAAGTGATCGACGGTGAAGTCGCGGATGATGCAGACAATAATAAAGAGGCAAACCCAAGCGAGGACGCGCCGAAAGCGTAATCCTCTCTTAATCTCGATACAGCGCGCAAAGAGCCCATTCTCTTTTGCGCGTTTTTTATTCCCTCAAATTTTCCATCACTTTTCCCCCGAAACGCTCCGAAATCGTTATAATATTGTGCGTCATTGCATCACTTATCACCCCGTTCATTTCCGTTCACTGGAGAAGGCACCCCGCATATCATGACTAAAATTCTACGCTTTAATCAAACATCGCTTCATTTCGATCGCACTCAAATTATGGGCATTTTAAATGTCACCCCCAACTCATTTTCCGACGGGGGCTATTATTATGATGCTGAAAAAGCGCTCGAACACGCCTATCAAATGATTGAAGAGGGCGCGGATATTATCGATATTGGCGCAGAATCCACCAATCCAAAAGCAACGCCCATTACCGCCGAAGAAGAGATTGCCCGCCTTCTCCCAGTCGTCAAAAAACTGGCCGCGCATATTAATGTGCCGATCTCAATCGATACCTTTCGCGCTAAAACCATGGCGGTGATGATCGCGGAAGGTGCTGATATTATCAATGATGTCACTGGATTAAGTGACCCCGATTCTCTCCCCATCATTGCCAAAAGTGAGACGGCGGTTTGCCTTATGCATCAACTTGGAAACCATGAAAAGATGCATATTGAGGGCGATCTCACCTATCCTGGCGGCATTACTCATTCGGTGACGGAACATCT
>JAAZCI010000081.1 GCA_012513365.1 Lysobacteraceae bacterium | reverse complement strand
GTCCTACAAGATCGTTACGATAAAGCGTATGATCTAAATCGCGAAGACCGTAGAGATAATGAGTCACTTTTTGAGCATCATCAGAGATATCATCAAGCGTTGCTGCGCTACCGGTCCCGAAATAGATCCACATCATGCCATCGCGATCTTGATTTAAGGTCGGGCGGGTAGTAATTGGGCGCACTCCAGCTTTCTCGTTGCTGCCTTTAGTGTCGTAAAGCGTCACCATTTTTTGCACTTCAAATTTTTCATTAAAGGGTTCAAACACCACTTTATAAAGTTTTCCACTATAGTCGCCCACATAGAGTTTGCTTAAGTGTTGCAAGCCTCCTTTCGCATTTTGAACCACAAGTGATGGGGAAGCTGCGCCTAAGCCATCATTCGATAGAGTGATTGAGTTGATCTTTTCACCGGTAATCGCATCGATAATATAGATGATCGATTTTCCTGACTCTGCACCAAATCCATTTCCAAAGACGGCAAATACGCGATCTTTTTGTTCACCCCCATCAAATTGATTGACAAAATCCACCTCAGAGTAGGTATACCCTAAATCACTAAAGCCTGGAGTTTGATTGGTGATCTCAAAATTGACTTTAAAGTCCGTTGAAGGATCTGCTAAATCACGGGTTGCTTCGAAAAGCTGATAACCGACCAATCCTTTACGACCCGCCGCCATCGAGGAGATTCCAATCGTGCGGACTGTATCGCCATCAAGCGCATCAAACAGGTGGTTTTTACCATCAATTTTGTATTGGTGTGTGTAATAAAGATCGGTAATCTGTGGCAAATCCTCTTTAAAGAACGAGGGGAAGTAACTCACAAAACGTTGTCCGGCTTCTCTGTTTTTTCCACCGCCATTTTTATCCGCGTAGATGAAGTTTAATAACCCATCATTTGAACCTCCTATTAAAATGTTATAGCGCATGTTATCCCGGCGGAATTTAATGAAATTGATGAACTCCATGCGCATAGTGCTCGAAAGCGTATCGAGATTGATGCGCGGCACATCCGTTGCAAAATAGGTGATATCAGAGTTGATAATCGCGCCTAAAAGGTTCCCTTGACGGTCACGTAAATTACTTGATTCAGTCCCTTTTAGCCAATTGGCATAGTTTGAATCAATACCAGGTGTACCGGGACCAAGCACGACTTTCTTATCCGATGGCGTTTTATTAGTCGACGTAAAGGCGTCATTCGTTGTATAGAATTTCCCTTGGTTTGGCACAATAGTATCTTTAGTTGACCAGAGTAATTTATCGTATTTTTTAGTCGTTTCATTAAATTGACGCGCAACTAATTCACCGGTCCAAATACGGGGCTCATAGGCAGTTGAGTAGCGAATACTCTGCTTTGTTTGCGCCGTTTGATCTTCAATCGCCCCGGTACCGCTTCGAGTTTGAATAATATCTTGGAAGATTTGATGGAAGGCTTCATAAAGGGCCGTTGCATTTTTTGCATGCACATGCACACCACCACTTGGGGCAACTGTTCGATCAAGTTCTTTTATATCAGCATCACTTGTATCATTACCAAATGTGATCGCATTAATATGAAGTGGCATCCGTTTTGAACCTTTACTAAACCACTCTTTTCCAGCAAGGTCTCTGTTTCCGATATTTTGCGCATCCGTTCTAAGATCAAGGTTCCATAAGAATTTACCTGTTTTAGAGATACTAGGACGTGTCACTTGCTCTGATGAGTAAAAACCACTATCAGATTTTCGATCTTTGTCTTCAACGGGCCCTAAGTAATCTCCCATAGGCGCACCATCAGTCATCAATACTAGATGCTGTTCTTGGCAACGATACCGGATTGGAGAAGAGAAAACATCAAAATATGTGACGCCATATTTAGGACGCCATCCGCTCGAGGGAAGTTTGCCATTATTTTCATCAAGCATTTTATAACCTCTAAAATACTTAGCACTTTCGTACAGCGAGAAGGCGAGAGGCGTTCCTCCTTTAGCCTTATATTTCGCAATCTCTTTGAGAGCGTCTTTATAATTATTTTCATTAGTAAGATCACTTATAGGAAATTTGACTAATTTATAATCGTAATTTTTGTTACTACCACTATTGTAATATTTATAGCCGACATAGCCGAGAGTACCATAACCAATATACGCATCATGGCGATAACGCGTGAGTAGATCAGCTACAACTGATTTTAAAACGTCGATACGACATGCTTTAGAACCATCGCTCCATTGCATATCGCAACCATCCCTACCACCCATCGATCCTGACGTATCAAGAATCATATAGATATTAGGATTTGGGGGAGATTGTTTTACGAGTGGCTCATGATGAGGTTCAAAAGCAAAGCTCATTTGCCCCATCAATAGCGCGGCCATGCATGTTAGAGAAATCCGTTTAACCATCGATTTGCCTCATAAATACGTTAAAATTGAATAGATTAGAATGAATTTTAAAGCAGTG
>JAAZCI010000080.1 GCA_012513365.1 Lysobacteraceae bacterium | reverse complement strand
CTCGTCAAAGAAAACGCCATTTACTCTGAGTACCTCAAAAGGTACATTTCAATCAACATATCTTATTATTGCAAGCGGCGGGCTCGCCATTCCTAAAATTGGCGCGACGGGCTTTGGGTATGAGGTGGCAAAATCTTTTGGCCATTCGATTATCCCCCCGCGTCCGGCACTCGTACCATTGCAGTTTGAGCATTGGGAACGAGATGGATTTAACACCCTTGCGGGCATTGCCCTTCCGGTTGAGGTTTCCACGCAAATTGGTAAAAAGAAAACGATAACCTTTCACGAGGATCTTCTCTTTCGCCATAAAGGCTTGAGCGGGCCGGCGATTTTACAGATCTCAAGTTACTGGATTCCCGGTAATACCATTACCCTTAATCTTGTGCCGGATACCGATCTGGCAACGAAGCTCTGTGAAGAAAAATCCGGTAAAAAGATGCAACTCGATACCGCGCTGGAAAAATTAGCGCCCAATCTCCCCAAACGGTTTGTTCAACACTGGATGAGTCAGGCGCCCTTTGCCGATTTTGCCAAACGCCCGTGGGCCGATGTTCCCAATAAAATTCTCGAAACACTCGGGAAGTCGCTCAATGCGTGGGAACTCCTGCCGTCAGGCACCGATGGCCATCGCGTTGCAGAAGCGACTCGCGGCGGCGTTAAAACCAAAGAGCTCAACCCTCGCACTATGGAGAGTAATCTTGCGGAAAACCTCTACTTTATTGGTGACGTGGTGGATGTGGTGGGCTGGCTTGGCGGCTACAATTTTGGCTGGGCGTGGGCAAGTGCGATCTGCGCGGCAAACGCCATTACCCATAAATAGGTTAGCGCGACAATCAATTCATTCCCGCAATAAATATGCTACTCTAGTGAGATACCCTACATAATTGAGTGGATTGAGTGATATGAATCGAACCCAGCTTCCCGAGCGTATTCTTCGCGTAATGCAGGCAATTAATGGCTACTCCATCGATGTGAATTTACGCATTTTTGACGAACCAGCCAAAACCGCACAAGCGGCAGCCGATCTATTGCACATTGAAATCGGACAGATTGCCAACTCGCTTATTTTTGAAGATGCGTTAAGCGGCCAATTGATCTTAATTATTACCTCCGGCGCTCATCGCGTCGATATTGATTATGTCAATCAAACCTGTGGCGTGAAACTGACCCGAGCCAATCCTGATCGCATTCGTGAAGAGACCGGATTTGTGATCGGCGGAATTCCCCCCGTTGGGCACAGCACTCCCTTAAAAACCTATCTCGATCGCGATTTATTAAACTATGGCACTGTTTGGGCGGCGGCCGGCATTGCGGAAGCGGTCTTCTCCATTCGCCCTCATCTATTAGAGACGATTACCTCTGGCACATGGATCGATGTTTCATGTGAAACCGACGATTAATCACTCCCCCTTTAATAAATTTTAGGCAAATAAAAAGCGCTCACTTGGAGCGCTTGATCACTTAGTTATATGTCTACTCTTGGAATCTATTCTACCATGAGTTGTCTCTCTATTGAGGCTTTTTCACCACTAATTTTGATTCTAATTGAGGTGTGTTAATAATTGTGTCGGCAACGGGGCATGTTTTATCCACAAACTCGATAAATGCTTCCAGTTTTTCACGGGGCGCATCGCTCTCAAAGGTGTAAACCGAACGAATCGCACTGAATCCGATCTTCGCTTCAGAATCTTTTCCAAGATAGCCATCGGCATTAAAATCCCCTTCAAGATGCACTTCCACCGACTTCAAATCGATTCCGTGCGCCTGTGCAAACGCGCGCGATACGATGCACTTACACGCACCAAGCGCTCCGAGCAAAGCTTCAACCGGCGTCATCCCTTCATCGGTACTGCCGGCTTCTTTCGGTTCGTCCAAAATAATCGTATGTTGACGGGCATTCACTTCAACGCGTAAATCCCCTAATAGACGAGTGGTTGCACGATAAACTGTCTCTGCCATCTTTTTTCCTTTACACAAATAAACAAAACTCTATGTTCGCATGTTTGCGATCATAAAGCACTGTTAACTCGATTATTGTTTAGTCTGAAAATGGATTAAAGAGACGATTGGCGTAAAAGCCAATCCGTCTACCAACTGCGCTTGCGTAGCGCCGTTTCGATATCGATATTGATACCGTAGTGATCAAGAAATGACTCCACGGTCTCCGCGATCGATTCACGGGCCACAAATTCGATATCACTGTTATGCGCTTTGAAGTCATCTTGGAGCGCATTAATATCGCTGGTCATCTTATCAAGCATACGCTGAATTTCAGCATTTGAAGGGTGTTCTTCCTCGATTTTACGAGTTACCTCGAGCATGCTCTCCTTGATTTTATCCACTAAAAACGTGGGGTAAAATCCATTTTGGTACATCCCTAATAAGTAGTAGGGTTTTTGGTTTTGTATCATCATAATATAACTCCTTTTTATTATTATTTATCAGGACACTTAACGATTCCCATCGTTACCTTGCGACAATTTAAGTCGTCCATAATGTTATAACATAAATATGACGGCTAAATGACGCATTTCAAGCGCTTTTTCATCAAAAAAATAAATGATAATGACACACTTGATAAATGATCAAATGGCCGGTTAAACGCTATGGGGTTTAGTTTAATACGGCAAATTCGCCGTGGTATTCGGTTTGTAAATCTATTGTTATTTTTGTTACAAAATGTTTAATTAAGTTAATTATTTGCCGAATAGAACGATTTATTATAGCAGATCCTCGATTGAAATCAATCGCTCCTTTCAATCATCCAATACTAGTAAAGGCGTAACCTTGCCCTTTATCGCTCAATCAATCATCGCAATTGACAGAACATTTTCCGCCCCTGCTTCAAACTCCCATCAATCCGCCCTATAATGAAGCTCTATTTTTAGTTTGTTTCAACAAAAAGGTACACCATGACGCACGACCGCAACGGTTCGCATCTCCAAATCGGGCAATATAATCTTCTTCGCGTAATGCGCTCTAATAAATCCGGACTTTTTCTCGAAGGCCCTCGTAACGAGGAGGTGTTTCTCCCGAAAAAAGAGATTCCGCGGGATCTTGACGCAAAACCGGGCGATCTGCTCGAGCTCTTTGTCTATACCGATGGTAAAGGCCGTTTTGTCGGCACGACACATAAACCTTATGCCACCGTCGGGCAGTTTGTGGATTTAGAAGTGATCGAGATTAACGATATCGGGATTTTCCTCAATTGGGGTTTGCCGAAAGATCTCATGCTCCCTTTTAGCGAAGAGGTGGGCACGCTCTATAAAGGCGATTTTGCCGTGGTGTATCTCTATCTCGATCGCCTCAATCGCATCACCGCGACAATGAAATATGAAGGGCATCTCGATCAAACACCCTTCCCCTATCAAGAAGGTGAGCCCGTTAATCTCGTTGTTGCCGATAAAACCGGCATGGGCTTTAAGGTAATTATCGAGCACGCGCACTGGGGGCTCATTCATAAAAATGAGGTCTTTATGGATCTCCATATTGGCGATGAGGTGGAAGGATTTATCAAGCGCATTCGTGAAGATGGCAAAATTGATGTCAGCCTGCAACCGACCCAAAGTAGTGCTCGCTCCGATCTTGAAAATCGCATTTTAGCGATGCTTGAAGAGAAAGATGGCGTACTCCTTGTGAGTGATAAGAGCGATCCGGAACTGATTCATGAAACCTTTGGCGTCAGTAAAAGTAACTTCAAAAAAGCGACCGGTGCACTCTATAAAGAGGGGAAAATCCTCATCGAGCCTTATCAAATTACCTTAATTGGATTTGAAGGCTAACGCCAAAAATATTCATCCCAAAAAACTCATCAGAAGGCGGATCAATGCGATTCGCCTTTTCACATTCTCCCGCGCAATGCTATGATATTCAGGTGACACGGAGCATATTTGAATAATCATTTATAAAGGAGGCGACCGATGACTCAATCCATTTCACGCAGAGATTTTTTACACAAAATGGCGCATACCACAGCCGGCGCAGCGCTCTTACTCTCTCCGCTCACAGCCCTCGCATCCACCACATCGCCTGCACAAAAAACGCAACGTTTATCAAATAATCATCCCTGTTTAGACGCTCTGACAATTCCCGAACAACGCTCCCTTGATTTTGAATCGCACCACTTCCAATTTCGCAATTGGCGTTAAAAAACCGAGTTCAACATTACTAATGCTCGTAAACTCGGTCTTAAATGTACGATTTGATGCTTTCAATGCTTTTTTATAGGATGATTACTTTCGCTCAATGCGTGAGATCATCGCTGGCGACTCTTTAATTGTTGCAGCAACTGGGCAAAATTGATCGATAAAGTCCGTAAACGTTTTTAACGCTTCATCGCTCGCATCACTTTCAAAAATATAACGCGTCCGAATTTCGGTAAAGCCCTGCGGCCCGTCAGGATTAGCATCGCGATTAATTCCCAAATCCCCTTCAACCTCCACCTGCACACTCGTCACTTTAATGCCGTGTTTACGCGAATAAGCCCGCACCATCATCGCTTTACAGGCACCAATCGCGCTCAGTAACGCTTCAACCGGCGTAATGCCCTCATCATCGGCTTCCG
>JAAZCI010000079.1 GCA_012513365.1 Lysobacteraceae bacterium | reverse complement strand
CTTTTGCGGTGGGCAACACATAAAAACTGATCTCAGCCATGGAATCCTTTACTCGTCTCTTGAATATTTTTGCACTAAAATCTGAAAATTTCGTGGTTTAAGGTAAAATAATAGCATTAAAATCACGATCACGATAAGTAAACGACAAGTTAACCAGAAAACGAATGAAATTTGAGTTATTAAAAACTGATGGCACGGCGCGCCGTGGCCGACTTACCTTCGAACGGGGCACCATTGAAACCCCGATTTTTATGCCTGTGGGCACGATCGCGACCGTTAAGGGCGTGACGCCTAAAAACCTAGAAGAGATGAACGCACAAATTGTGCTCGGCAACACCTTCCATCTCTGGCTTCGCCCGGGGCTCGATGTGATTAAAGCGCACGGCGATCTTCATGATTTTATGCGTTGGGATAAACCGATCTTGACCGATTCCGGCGGATTCCAAGTCTTTTCGCTCGCGGAACTGCGTAAAATTGAAGAGAAAGGGGTCACCTTCCGCTCGCCATTTGATGGCCGTAAATGCTTCTTAGACCCTGAAACCTCCATGGAGATTCAGCGCGTTTTAGGCTCCGATATTGTGATGGCCTTTGACGAATGTACGCCCTATCCTGCGACCCATCAACAAGCAAAAGAATCAATGGAACTCTCCATGCGCTGGGCAAAACGCTCAAAAGATGCCTTTACTAAAAATAATCCCAACTCGCTTTTCGGGATTGTTCAAGGCGGAATGTATGAAGATCTTCGCACCATTTCCGTTGAAAAACTCACCGAGATCGATTTCCACGGATACGCAATTGGCGGGCTTGCAGTTGGGGAGCCGATGGAAGATCGTCACCGCATTTTAGAGCACCTCAATCCACTCATGCCGAAAGATAAACCGCGCTACTTAATGGGTGTTGGGAAACCGGAAGATTTAGTGGAAGGCGTATCGCGCGGAGTTGATATGTTTGACTGCGTGATTCCAACTCGAAATGCACGAAACGGCCATCTCTTTACCCGATTTGGCGATGTGCGCATTAAAAATGCCCGTTATGAGCTCGATACGCGCCCGATCGATTCGACCTGTAGTTGCTACACCTGTCAAAATTTCACCCGCTCCTACCTGCGCCATTTAACCCGCACTAAAGAGATTTTAGGGGCGCATTTAAATAGCATTCACAATCTGCATTATTTCCTTGATCTAATGCAATCGATCCGTGATGCCATTGATGCCGGTACCTTTGATGAATTTAAGAAAACGTTCTACGAAGAGCGCTCCTATGTAGCGAAAGGACATTAATTTCCGCATGAATCTGATACGCCGTTATCTACGCCGTGAGATCCTCTCGACCTTTGCCGCCGTGCTGATCGTGTTGATCTCCATTTTGCTGGTACAGCGCCTCGCCTTCTACCTCAATCAAGTATTAGATGGCACGCTATCGCAATCGGCTGTTTTTTCACTGCTCGGGCTGCAAGTGGTGCGTTTTATCACGGAACTCTTGCCACTCAGCTTTCTGCTCGCTTCCATTTTGGCGTTTGGGCGGCTCTATAAAGACAGTGAGATGACGGCGATGTATGCGCTTGGCGTATCGGTTTCATCGGTGTATCGCGTCCTTCTCGGCATGGCGATTCCCCTTGGGATTTTGCTCACGGTGCTTAACTTTTGGATTGTGCCCGAAATTGCCAAACGACAAGATGAAGTGCTGCGCAAAGCTCGCGAAGATGCGCAGTTAACCATTATTAAACCCGGTATTTTTAGAGAATTTGCCCGCGGAAAACATACGATCTATGTGCAAGGCATCGATAAAAAAGAGGATGAACTGCAAAATATCTTCATAAAAACCCGCGAAAAAGATCATACCTATTCCATCACCCTAGCGGAAAAAGGCTATCAAATTATCTCGCCGGAAAACGTGCGTTTTATCCTTCTGAATGATGGCTCGCGCACCCATGTGAAGAAAAGTGGAGAGACCGATCGCCTCTTTTTCAATGAGATGATTATCCGTCTTGATTCGGACGATTCTCTTACGTGGCCAAAAGCGATCTCCTATAGCG
>JAAZCI010000078.1 GCA_012513365.1 Lysobacteraceae bacterium | reverse complement strand
TAGCGCGTATTAAAGTAAGTCACTTCAATTTCACTCGCTGTTGTTGGATTAAAGACAATTCCTAAATCAAAACCGCGGCTCGTTTCCGCTTTAAGTTCTTTATTGCCAACCCAATCACCGTACATTTGATAAACATTCGGCGCATTAAACCCTGTTCCGTAGGAGGCTTTTAGCGCGACTTGATCATTCACATTAAAGCGCGTGGTAGCACGGAATGTGGTTTTGCTGCCAAATTCAGAATGATCGTCATAACGCACACCGATCGTATTAAAGAGGCGATCGTTATAATCAAAATGCTGATCTAAATAGAGACTTTTAGTGTGCTGTGAATGGCTTTCAAAAGGGCCTACGCCATATGGACCTCGATCCACTGACTTCCCACGCTCTTGTGAATATTGCGCCCCAAACGCGGTTTTAAAGTTTGGATTAAGTAGCAACTCATTATCAAAAGAGACTTCATCTTTTTTGCCACGATAATCCATCTCAAGCGAACCATACGAATCGCGATTTAAGCGCGTTAAGTGATACCCGATCGATGAATTTAATTTGTCATCTAACAGCGATAAATTCATCCGAACGTAACCGCTAGTTAATTTAGTGCGCCAATAATCATTGCCATCTAAAGGGTACTCGCTATCGTATTCAGAGTAACGTTTACTGTGATTAAACCCGAAATCAAAATCCACATTTTCCGCAGCAATATAGTTAAAATGCCCGCTTAATAGGCGATTTTTATAACGGTCTTTATCTTTATCGGCCTCTATTTTAGACCATTCAGTCTGATCATATCCGCCACTATTTTCAATAAGCCCGGCAAGTGAATATTGAAACGAATCCGTACGACCTGAGGTTGACAGCGTCGTTGTAAACGTATCGTGAGAGCCAGCTTCAAACCCTAAAACGGTTTCTGGCTCTTTTTGGCCTTTTTTCGTAAAGATTTGCACCACACCGCCCATCGCACTGGAACCATAGAGCGTACTTTGCGGGCCTTTTAACACTTCGATGCGATCAATGTTATTTAAGCGGCCAAGCAGAGTGAAATCAACCATTCGCCCTGTTCCCATCGCATCGCCCATCGGCACACCATCCACTAATACCAGCGAATGTTCACTGCCGGCTCCGCGAATAAAGAGATTACTCGGGCCATTAATACTGGTACGGCTTAACGTGATTCCGGGCTTACTGTAGAGCGCCTCTTCAACGGTGCGATATTGGCGTTGCTGGATTTCACTGCTAGAGACAACTTCGGTACGCGTTCCGGTTTTATCTTTGTCCGTTGCGATCCGGTTTGCAGTAAAGACGATCGCGTCTTCATCCGTTTGAGGGATATTTTGCGATGATTCATCTGCGTGTGCAGAGAGAGAAAAGAGAGTGGCAAGCGCGACAATCAGCGCTTTGGGCTTAAATTGATTGGTCATGAGCTCTAAAACCTCGAGAGTCGATGAATGAATAAATATAGGGGTCTGACTAAAAAAGCGCCTTCCAAGTGGAAGACGCTCTTATTACAGTGGCGGGCCCGCGTAGGATTCTCACCTACTTCCCTATGATCGCAATGAATTAGCTCATTAAGCGATGTAATAATGCTTTTGAAATTCCCGTTACTTCCATCAGTCGATCGTAATAACTACGGTCGATTACGAACTGACTAATATCTAATAATTTGAGAATAGATGCAACAATATCATCCCTATTTTCATTGATTTGCTGCGCTTGATCATCCGTTACTAATTTTGGCATTTCTGAACGCAAATAGCTCATGCTTGACGCAACAAAGAGTGGCGCAATGTGCATTTTTGCGTGAACGCGGCCAATCTCCCATTGAGTTTTAACGTATGCCGCATCCATCACCCCGGTAAATAACCCTTTTAACCAGTTAAAGTGCGTCTGTTTTAACGCCTCTAAACGCCCTTCTAAAAATGGCGCGGTTGCTGAGTTGTTGGTTAATTGATCATAAAAACGATCGGTTAACTGAGGTAACTGAGGAACGATAATCTCACCGACTTTTTTAAGACGCGCTAAATCTTCGTCTGTAAATTGGTTGATATCGAGTAACGCATCTAAATCTGTATCATTCGCACGAACGTCCTGTAACATATTTCCTTCCTATAATTAAGCTAATTAATTAAAGCGTGTCTTGCCTTTATCTTTTTAATTTGAAGACCACGCGCATCATCGGTTCGTTTATTAACCGTACCATTATGTCAGCACACTATGACGAGCGTATGACTCCCAATTGACGACAGAATCATAGCCTATTAATTAAGAAATGTTAAGTCTTTTTAACGCATATTAAGATTATAATTTAAAACGGAAAAATATTGTCACTAAAAACCGCAGAGTTGCTACAAAGCTAACAATAATCGGCATAAACAGCCCCATGTCGATTATCTGTAGTCGATTATCACGATTCATACCAATCGAAGATGGCGACAATATTAATTTTTTTAATCGCTCTCATTTAGAAATCCTCTCCACCAGATTCTGATAATCAATTGCAAAGAGAAGCAATTATTTATTCGACAATAGAAGGTATAAAAAGAGTGGTGCGCCCAAGATCGAGGTGATTACGCCCACAGGAAGATCGGCGGGATAGAGCATCGTTTGCGCCACAAGATCGGCACTCATCAATAAAACAGCACCAAGTAACGCCACCACCGGCCAATTTTGGCGATGATCATTGCCTAAGGTAATTCGCACAATATGCGGCACAATGAGCCCCACAAACCCGATTGGCCCCGCGAGCGAGACTGCATACCCCACCACCAAACTCACCATAATAAATAGAAGGGAGATAACAGGTTTGAGCGAAAGGCCGCGAGTTTGTGTGGCAACGCGCCCTAGAGAGAGGAGATTAAGATGTGGGGATAATCGGTAGATCGCCAATAAAAAGAGCCCGCTTATCACCGCCAATTGCCAAAGTTCATAAGATTCCACCAGCGTCAGCCGGCCCATCATCCAATCGATCATTGCGAGCACTTTATGGGGCTCACCGATCGCTTGCAATAGCATAATCAGGCTCGAAATAAAGAAGTTTAAAATCACCCCGACAAGCAGCAGCGTCAGCGTCTTTTCAAGATGACGAAAGCTCAATAGATAGATTAGCCCACTTACCGCGAGCGCCCCCAAAAACGCGCCAATTGCCGTACTCGATAGCCCAATAATAGAAAAAACTCCTACTGAAATCCCAAAATGGATCACGAGCGCGACCCCGAGCGCCGCCCCACTGGCAACACCTAAAATAAAGGGCTCGGCAAGAGGATTTTGTAGCATCGCTTGATAGATCATTCCCGAAAGCGCTAACACTGCGCCAATCATTCCCGCCACCATCAATCGCGGGAGACGAAAGGTTTTAATGAGCTCAAATCCGTCTGCAATGTGACGCGTTTGATCATCCCACAAACCGGTCAAATTGGTGGGAAAAAACCACGGCACGCACCCCAATAAAATGAGCACGCAGAGCGTCAATCCGATCAGATACATTCGCTGTTTCATGATAAGAATGCTCCCCGCCCAGAGGCATCCTGCACAAATCGAAACGGAATCTCAAAGAGCGTCTCGAGGAGTTCGCCCGTTAAGATCGCCTCTACACTTCCCATTGCTAAAATCTTTCCACCCTTAAGCGCAATTAGATAATCGGCATAATCGAGCGCATCATTAATATCGTGGGTCACGCGTAAAATAGTCGATTGTGACATTTTTAAGTCTTGATGGATGGCACAGATCAGTTCATTTTGGGTATGGCGATATTTGGGATCGAGAAAACTTGCCGGCTCATCTAAGCAGAGATAGGGGGTATTTTGCGCAAGGATTGAGGCGAAAAATGCCCGCTGCCGCTCACCGCCACTTAGCTCCCCGAGCTTACGGGTTTTAAAACAGGTCATCTCCGTTAATTGAAGCGCGCGCTGGATAATCGATTCATTCTGCTCGGCATCGCGCCCCCGATACGGAAACCGCCCAATCTCCACCAACATCTCCACCGTCATATAAGGATCGATCGTTTGCGTTTGCGGCAAAAAGGCGAACGTTTGGGCAAGCGTTTGCGTGTAATAACGATCTAGCGACCGGCCATCAATAGTAATCGAGCGATACGAGAGAGAGTGGCGCTCAATCAACCGTAATAGCGCATGCAAAAACGTACTCTTTCCGGCGCCATTTGGGCCAATAATGGCGATATTTTTTCCTTTAGGAATATAGCAATGATCAATCGAAAGCAGGGTTTTCCCACCTTTAATTACCGTTAGTCCGTCAATCTCAATACCCATAACGCCCCTCCTCCTCTATCTCCACAGTCTCCCCTCTTTTCATACCCCACCTCTACCGTAAACGAAAATGGATCGGAGGTAATGCCAAAACACCCGCCGCCCGGTTCAGTTTCTCTCCGCGCAGTGCCTTATTAACCGCCTGTTCTGCACAACGATCAAGCCGTGCATAGCCGCTACTTTGCGTAATTTCCGTCCGCTCCATTTGCCCCTGATGATTAATATAGAGATTGATCCGCACAATTCCCTCTTCACCCCGTCGGCGTGAAATCTCAGGATAACAACTTTCGATCCCGCGTAAAATTCGCCCTTCAATGCCATGGCGTTGCGCCGGTGTTTGAAAGCCAACCTGCACCGCGCCGGCATGCTTCGCCCCTTTTTTTTGTTGATTGGCCTTTATCTTGGTCGTTTGAGGACGCGTAACGGGCGTTTTCTCCGCTGGCGGTTTCGTATAAGATTTCGAAATGAGTTTCAGTTCAGTTTTTTTAGATTCGGGAGTCTTAGGATCAGTATTATTAGACTCGGGGGCTTTAAAGGGCGCATCAATGGTGACCTCCGATTCCTTTGTACTCATCATTTGGCCTATTGCTGATAGAATAATGGGATCATTGAGTGGGTCATTGGTCGGTTCAGGCTCTTTTGAATCCGTCGGATCTAATCCAGTTTCAACCGGCTCAAGCTCTACCCAATGGATTACCCCCGGTTCTGCTGAACCTTGCTGATCGTTTGCAGAATGAAGCGCAGCGAGCGCGCCGGCAAGGGTTAATGTTTGCTGATGATGCTGAGCCGATAAAAGATGAAATGCCCAACCATTTAGGCCAAGCGATAAGAGTAGCGCTATGCTAAAGATCCAGCCTTTCATCGGTTTTGCATTCACAGCGATACTCCTGCATCAATCACGCATCACGCCTTTTTCGGGACAAAAAACTCCTCGATAATAATTCCGTGGAAAAGATAATAAAGCAGTAGCGCACTCACCACAATCATAATAAGCCCCATCACCTTTTCATAACTGCCCGAATCAAATTTCACCCCGTAATGATTGGGGCTTTCACGACTAAAAAGTAAGAGTGCTGAGAGGAAAATCACGCCACTCATAATCGCAAGGACCAAGAGCGCATCCCGGCTCTGCATCAAGATAAATTCAAGCCGTGGCAAGATCACCGACATAAAGCCCTCTTTCGTGGGAAGCGAGATAAATGTCCCCACCTCAAAGAGTTCAATGGCTGAAAGATCAAGCTTTAAAAACGCCTCGCGCACCTCGACAAAAAAGTAGGCAAGCGCTCCATAAAAAAGAAGCAAAGGGAGAGATGAAAACCACGCCGAGAGATTAACGTCATGGAGGCGTTTAATATAGAGCCAACCAAAGACCGCATAGTAAAAAAGACCATAGCCCGCAAGATACAAACGAAG
>JAAZCI010000077.1 GCA_012513365.1 Lysobacteraceae bacterium | reverse complement strand
CTTCTCACCGTTACCATCAAAGGAATTCGCGATGAATTGGCGTATCAAAATGCCTATAATACCACCTCACTCAATTTTATCGATCCCGATGAAATGGATAATGAGCTTCGCCTTCGCTGGCTCTTTAATCAAGGCAAAGAGGAGATTTTAACCTCGCTCGAGCCCTTTGGTTACTATAAAGCGAAAGTCTCAAGCTCGCTTGCCTATCAAGGCGGAAAGTGGGTGGCCATTTATAATGTCACCCCCGGCGAGGCCATTCCGCTCACCAAAGTGAACATCAATTTAAGCGGCGCTGGTAATGATAACTGGCTATTAAAACGCATTGCCGAACGCACCGAGATTAAAGAGGGTGATGCGCTTCAGCATGAGGCGTATGAGGAGACCAAAAGTAAGCTGCTTGAAAATGCTTTGGAACGGGGGTATTTTGATGCCGAATACACTCAGCATGAGATTATCGTCGACCTTGATCGCTATCGTTCAAGCGTCAATCTCAATCTCGATACCGGTGAGCGTTACCGCATTCGTGATGTAAAGTTTACGACCGATTATTTCGATGAAGAATTTCTTCACCGCTTTGCGCAATTTAAACAGATTAGCCCCCGCATTGATCCGCGCGCTTATTCCGATAGCAAAATGGAGCGCATTCAATCCTATCTCAATAGCACCACCTATTTTGATGCCGTTGTGGTCTCGCGCACCGTTGATCATGATACCCATGAAGTGGATCTTGAATATGATCTCAAACGCCGTAAACAGCGCACTTTTATGGGCGGCGTTGGGTACAGTACCGACATTGGTGCCAAAATTATGGGCGCAATGAATTGGCACTATATTAATAAATATGGCCACATGCTCTCAACGGATCTACTCCTTGCGCAGAAAAAGCGCGATGGCGAGATTCGCTACACCGTCCCGGGGAAAGAGCCGTGGCGGGATTTTTATCATTTTTATACCAAATACGCCTTTGAAGATACCTCCAACAAGGATTACACCACCTTTGTGATTGGAGCCGCGCTTGAGCGCAAACGCTTCCAATACACTTACGGTTACGCGCTCGATTATCAGCACGACCGCTTCCGTTCACTGAATGGTGATAAACAGCGGGTAAATCTCATTATCCCATCAATTTACGGTGAATGGCGCACGCTCAGTACACTCCGCTTTGATCGCGCAGGGTTTAAAGTGGATGGTATGCTCCGTGGCTCGATGTTTTTAGGGGATGTGGATTTTATTCAAGCGCGTCTCCGCGGGATCTATCACCTTCCCATCAATGATCGCAATCGCCTAATTTTACGCGGTGAGATCGGCCACACCTTTATTAAAAGTGAGGACTTAGAAAAACTTCCGCCTAGTTTGCGCTTTTACGCTGGTGGAGATAACTCCGTGCGAGGCTATAAATACGATGGAATTGGCGAATATGGTTACAATGGTGATGTGGTTGGCGGAAAAAAACTCATGGTATTAAGTACCGAGCTTGAGCATAAACTCTCCGATGATTTTGCCGTTGCCGGATTTGTCGATGCTGGGGATGCCTTTAATCACGGCAAGCCTAATCTAAAATTTGGCGCCGGCGCCGGAATTCGCTGGTATTCTCCCATTGGTTCGGTCCGCTTTGACATTGCCCATGGCTTTAATAAAGAGTTTGGCGAAACCTATCGTCTCCACTTGACGATTAGCGCCGATTTTTAATCCCTCAAAGGACTCCGTATGACAGCAAAACCTGATTGGTATGATGCGGTCTTTGCACGTTATCAAGAGATGCTCAACCGCTATGATCATCTCTATTTAGCCCTTAGTGCCGGCGTTGATTCCAATCTGTTACTCCACTTTTTGTATACCTATAAAGAAACGTTACCCCCTATTTCAACGCTTCATGTAAATCACAATTGGCATGGCGATTATTCTCACCTCTGGGCGGATTTTGCACGGAAACGCGCTCAAGCGTACGGCTTCCCCCACCACCATTTTGAACTTAATTTCCCTGCCGTTGAAAACAAAACCCTGGAAGCGGAAGGCCGTGAAGCGCGCTATGAAATGATGGCCAATGCCATGGTGGATAACAGTCTCTTACTAACCGCCCATCACCGCTCAGATCAGGCCGAAACTCTCTTCCATCGCCTGCTCCGCCGATCGGGATTGAAAGGCATGGGCGCAATGCGTGATCACACAACGCTTCACTTTAATCACTGCGAGGTCGAGATTTTACGGCCGCTGCTGTCGATCTCAAAAGTAACGCTCTACGAAACAGCGCGTGCACACAACATCCCTTGGCTCGAAGATTACACTAATCACGATATTGATGTGACCCGCAACATGATCCGCAATGGCATCTTCCCGAAAGTAGCGGAGTTTTTCCCTGATTATGAAGCCGCCTTTTATCAAACCTCACTCTTTTTACAAGAGGCGCAAGATCTCCACGATGAGATCGCAACGATCGATTTTACCCGGTTAAACACGGATCTTAATCTCCCTAACGAGAGCCTCTGTTATTCAAAGCTTAGAGAACTATCCCGCGCACGGATTCGAAATCTCATCCATTTTTGGCTCGGAAAATTTGGATTGTCACTCAATCCCGATCAATTTGAGAGGCTCTATCAAAGCTATATTGAGACAGAAACCACCACCCAATCGCGCTTTATTATCGGCCCGTACACGCTTTTTTATTTTGATGATGTACTGACATTGATTGATACAGAACGGCTCTCCTGCACCCCGACTCTCCATTGGATTCCTACTTCCAATATGCCGAGCCAAGCCGCGTGGGATTCTCTCAACCTTGAGCTCGTCAAGCGCCCGAATGGTGCGCGCTTTCATCCCATTTATCGTGATAAGAGCCAAACGCTTAAAAAGCTGCTCCAAGAGAACAACATCCCGCCTTGGGTTCGGGAAAATTTGTGGGTACTGCGTAATCAAGAGACCCATGAGATCTATTGGGTTCAAAGCCTTGGAATCGCCAAATCCCTTGCGCCGCATATAACGGCAACCGGCGCGACTCCAACCCTCAAGATGGATTAAATCCAAGCATGAAAAAAGCAGTGCCCAATCCGTGGAAACACTGCTTAACCTGTGAGTTGATTCATAGATCCCTTTCTCTATTGGTTATCTGTCCGTTAAATTATACAAGGAAGCGGCTCATCTTCAAACGAGAGTTCCAAAAATTCCTCTTTAAAGGCCGCAAGCGGATCACTCACTGCGATTAAGTTGATCAGACGAAAGAGGCCTGATACATCAAATAAATTATCCGCAAGATCGCCCGATAACCATTTCTCCACTAAATTTCCTTGATCGATGTAATAAGGTGCTGCTGCTTGATAGGCAACATTCGAGAGCATATTCACTTCAAATAGGAAATTTAAATCTTCTTCAAAGTTTTGCCCCATACCCCCAAGATAGCGTAAATATCGCCCGATCACGGCATGAATGAGCGCCACCGACGCACGGGGTGAATAGCTATAGACTTGCATCGCATCGATATAATCGCGCGAAATATCACGAGGGAGCATTTCAGAGGGAGAGGACCATTCAAAGAGCACATCGCTCTCTTCTTTCATCGGGAGCAGATCTAAAATATTATCAATGTCATCACCACGGGCGACCATCCACGCCGATTCTATCTCACATTTTGGGCAAATCGACATACCAAAATCCACCTGATACTCTTGCGGGCGCCCTTTAAAGACCACCATTTCACTATACAGATGTTGAAAATAGCCCTCTACCACCTGCTCGTGACAATGCGGACAAAAATAGCTACTCTTTTTAGTTATGTTGACTGATTTCGCTCTCTGTGCATGTTGCATAATGCTCTCCAATATCGTTCTACGTTAATTTAAGTGTCTTGACATCATCCTCTTAATCAATATTCGATTAATAATTAATGACATTAATCAATATTTAACCAGAAAGGATAGTATTATATTTCAAATGGTTATGTCAAATTGTTTTAATTAATATCACCTTATCTATCACATCACACTTGTCAACTATATATGAATTCCTAAGATGTAAAATTGACGTGTATCAGTTCTCATTTTTGATTATAGAAATGTAATGAAAGCGCTACAGAATGGTCTTTATGCAAAAAATTTTATAGATAGATCAACCTCCCTTAACGTAAACATCACACGCAAAAAGAAACCCCATGAATATTATGTTAACCACAATACTCATGGGGTTTTAATTTCAGCTCAATAATGAGTTATATAATCAAACTAAATGCGATAAAAACTCACTTAAAACTCGATATTTTCCTCTTTTGCCTTCTCAAACAGATAGGTGAGCCAGTGCGCTGAGATGATATCTAAGAGACGATTTTGTCCGGTACGTGCGGCGAGGTTATCAAGATCCACCGATTTAAGCGGCTGATCTTGCCCTGCACAGGTGAAGACCGCTTTGGTGCGCTCGCCCGTTTCAGGATCGACTTGCCACTGCAGACACTGTCCGCAAACGCCCTTCATCATACACTGCATCGGACTACCGATGGTGCCAGTAATCTCAAGATCTTCTTTGAAGATATCCGCAAGTTTACCGCCCGCTGAGAGCTCGGTTTGCAATCCTTTAAGAAGGCCGGTTGAACCCATCGCCATTAAGCGATCGACGCTCATGGTGTCAAGGTCGCCGCTTGCATTGAGATCTTGCATCAATTTGATCATATCCCACGCTTCAACACTGCGGTCTTGAGGACGACGTGGCGTGATTTTCTCGCCGCGCTGTACACACCAGATAATCTGATCTGCACCCGCTTCAAGCTCATCCATATGATCCACATCTTCTTTTTGACCCATCGCCGCAAGGTAGATCACCTTATTGCCCGCTTCACGGAGTGCGACCCCAATATCGAGCATTACCGCCGCGCCCCAACGCCCTGCCACAACGAGAATCGTTTTCCCGCTTGGAAGATCGGTCGGTGCCCCGGTAGGCCCGGCTAAAATCACCGGATCGCCCTCTTTAAGATGTGGAATTAAACGCTGGCCCGTTCCCCATTGGAAGACTAACAGACGAATCGAATCCTCTGTCGCACCCGTTCCTGAAACGGTTAGAAGAGGAATCTGCATGCGCGTTCCTTCCACAACCTCGGAGTGCTGCTCAAAGGTCTGCATACGGAAGAATTGACCAGGCTTGAAGTTTTTCGCTGCCATCGGCGCTTTCACCCAAACTTCGGCCATGGTGGGATTACTGCTATCGATTGATTTAATCGTCGCCACTAAGCCTTGACGCAAAAACGCGCTCAGCTCATCATTCGATACCGTATTATCGGGAAGTGCTTCGAGCGCTTCCATCACTTTTTCCGATGAACGCTTCGCACTTGCGATCGCTTTTACCACGTTTCCGTTAAAGGTTGGGTGCGTATCACCAATGTACGAAACGCGTTTATCACCATCGCGATAGGAGGTAAAAGGCGCAAACTCATCTTTTGGCGTACTCTCCCAATCCACTTCGATCTTCTTACCATCGATATCAAATCCTTGGAAATGATTATCCGCTTCAATCTCGAGCGAGCCCTTATGTTCGTTCGCGTAGATGGTATTGGGCGAGGTTCCTGCGGCCACTAATACGCAACGCGCTGGCACTTTGACCACTTCATCATTTTTAGTGAAACGAATCGATTCCACGTGACCATATTTATCAAGATCCACCCCTTGCGGATTGAGCTCTTCACCAAAGTGAATGCCCTCTTCAAAGGCTTTAATGATCTCTTCATGATTGAGGCGATAAGCAGGCGATTCCTCCATGGTACGGCGATACGCAATCATCACGCCGCCCCATTTTTGAATGAGCGGGGTAAAGTTTGGCATCTCTTTCATGCCTTCCGCGCGCGAACGCTCTTCACGGACTTCGCGGCCATGGGCTAAAAATTCCGTTAACGTATCATTATCTTCAGGGGATAAATTCTCGCGAATTTTCGCTTCACCTAAGATCTCTACACGGCGAAGGACTTTTTCTACCTGTTTAATATAGTAAGCTTGCACTTCTGTTGCGGTATCGATCGCAGTAAGTCCGCCACCGATCACAACGGCCGGAAGACGCACTTGAAGCGTTGCAAGTGATGTCGCTTTCGCAGCACCGGTTAATTGCATCGCCATTAAGAAGTCAGAGGCTTGTTTCATCCCTTTTGCGAGCGAATTTTCAATTTTAAGGACGCGCGGTAAACCTGCTCCCACCGCCATTGAAACGTGGTCAAAGCCAAGCTCAAAGGCATCTTCGAGCATCATCGTACCGCCTAAGCGAATCCCGCCATAAATATCGATATTTTGACGACGCGCCAAGGTTAAATAGATCAGTTTGAGGAAGTTTTTATCCCAGCGCACGGTGATCCCGTATTCCGCAACCCCACCAAATCCGTAGAGGATACGCTCATCGAGATTTTCTTCTAAAGACGACCACTCTTTGACGGGATTGTCGAGTAGTTCTTGTGGAAGCGGTTCAATTTTAAGCCCATCCACCCCAGCAACATAACAGCCCGCTTGCGAGAGATAATGCGCCATAGTAAAGCCCGCAGGCCCCATTCCCGCAACGAGTACTTTACGATTATTAGGATCTGCTGGTAGATATCCTTCACGTTTTAGAGGATTCCAGCGCGCGAGAATATCGTATAACTCAACGCCCCAAGGAAGATCGAGAACGGTGGTTAAAATATTGGTTTCAATTTGTGGAATGTTAACCGGCTCTTGACGCTGATAGATACAGGATTTCATACAGTCATTACAGATACGATGCCCGGTCGCCGGTGCCATCGGGTTTTCCACCATCATAATGGCAAGCGCCCCGATGGAGAATCCATCTTTCTCAAGGCGTTGCATCTCGGAGATTTTCTCTTCAAGCGGACAACCGACTAACGGTTTTCCAAGTGGGCCATCTCTAAAACCTAATTCAGGCTCACCCTTTTTCGTCGGGAAGCCAATGCTACAGAAATCCCCATCATGATCGTGACAATATTTACAATAGGCAATTTCACTTGCCACTTCGCGTTTATCCATGCGGTGATCGGTAAGTGCAAAGCCATCACGGCGACGATTTGGGCGCGTACCGATTTTAACGGGAATGCCCTGAAAGCTCGCCTCTTTAGTATCAACTAATGCGGTATGATCAACGCGTTCTGGGAATTTAAAGGTGACCCAATCTTTAACGCGCTCTTGCCCGCGGGGATCATTTAACGCTAAATAACCCCACTGAAAAATCGCTTCTTCTTCGGGCGACCCGGCTTCTAATGTAAGCGCATAACGAGCAACGCGATCTTCTAAACGTTCGCTTGAATCGCCGTCAATTTTCCCAAGGAGCATTGTATGATGCGTTTCAAAATCGCCCTCGACTTCGCGACGATAGCGACGTGCGCCCCGCTGTATAAAGCGCTCTTTAAACGCCATCAATGCTTTATGTTCTTCAGCAACGTCAATCAGTTTTTTGGTTGCGTCACTGATGCCAAATGTCTCTGATAAAAATTGGTTTAACTGCTCCCCAAGTTTGATCTGGAATTCAGATTCTTCCATCTCACTCATCGGCAGGTTGCCCATGCGCCATTTTTGGAGCGCTTCAAGAAGGTCTGCGGGTAAAAAATCGCAATATTGCTGATCTAAGGTTCGCAATCCCTCTAAGGTTTGTAGCTGTTTGAAAGAGAGCCCTTTTTGGCTCAACATCTTATCTAATGACATACCCTATCCTTCTCTATCAATAAATATAAAACCGATTAATGCGCACTATTATACAGAGAAACCCCGTATTTAATAACGTTATAGATCAACATCTCTACGTTAATCGGAAAATCCCCGCCGATAGAGCGCTTGCCGGCGTTTAATCGGATCATCTTGCCTAATTTTACGCTCTGCGATCTCTCGGGCACTCTCCCAATCGATCTCAGCAAATGCCTCATCAATCGCATTCCCGGGAATGTCATGATAACCAAGCTCATAACGTGTACGAATCGGCCCGTAACCAAGATCGGCCCGATTTTTTGAATAACTGTAAGCAAACCGCTCAAGACTTAAATAGTTGAGCTCTTTAAAGCGCGCAATCAGCCGATCCGCCAGCCAATCCGGACAGCCTCGCTGCGTCAGTTTTTCCATCATTTCAACGGCACTATGCTCCCGTCTGACTAAAAAATTGAGCCCGCGCTGATACCAATATTTCTCAAACTCCTCGCGCTCTTCCTCCGGAATCGCCGATTCTCCCGAACCTCCATATTGAGTAAATGGGTGCGGTTCTCGCGTCTTCCGGCGTTTTTTAGCGGAGGCTTCATCGCCCCATGGATTATCCGTTTTGTAGATCATGGAGTCGTTTTTCTCTCTTTTCCCGTTCGGTCTGTTTAAAGCGCTTATTCTCTTCATGAAGCCATGCGCTGATCGCTTGGATTTTGGACGAGATATCGGGATTAGGCGCTTTGGAGGGGTTCCCGAGCACTTTTACTTTTTCATGCCGGCGTTTTTCAGCTTTAGAAAGCATCGGCACCGAGGTGACATCAAAGAGCGCTTCGAGCTCCTCTTGATAATGGAGATCATCGGGGTTTTGCGGAATCACTTTGACTTTAAAGGGCGGCACGCGCCAGGTTTTTTGCGAGACTTTATTAAGATGCTTTTCAAGGGAATCGCGAATCTCTTTTTCATAGAAACGAAACACATTGGCAAACTCCGCTTTTCGCGCACCGATCACCCAATAGCGCCGGCCGATCGTATAGATATAGAGCTGGCCTTTAAAGGGCGGTTGCAACATATTTTGAAACAGAGGCTCCACATACGACAGCTGTAACGAGCGACGCACCGCAATGGCAATTTCGCGGATCTCTACCCGTTTCCGCCCGATCTGCCCAATCACCCGTTTTTCATTACGAATTCGCCCACCGCGCACCTTATACTCTTTTTCATCCAGTTTTCGGCGCGGGACGATCTCGTTATCCCAGCTATCTTCAGCTTCTTTCATTGTATCCTTGTTCCCGATTCAGTAAAATGTAGTTATTGTGTAGTTTTACATTTTTAATCACGCAATAATCGTATTTACGTTATCATATAGCCCATTTTATGCGAACCACTCAAAATTTAAGAGGATAATCTTTAAGATGTCATTAGTTCACCGTTTCGGTCGTTACCTCGTCTTTATCGGCGTTCTCGCCTTTACATTATATGGGATTTTCTTTCTCAAACCTACAACCACCAATCTTATTTTAGTCTCAATTACGGCAATTTTGACGATTATTGGTGTTGTCGACATGATGCAAGATACTTATGCCGTACGAAAAAACTACCCGGTGATCGGGAATCTGCGTTATCTTCTGAAACATTTTAGATCTGAAATTCGCCAATATTTTATCGAGGCCGACAACGAAGCGGTACCGTTTACTCACCACGAACGCAACCTTGTCTATGCGCGCGCTCGCAATCTTAAAGCCGATTCCAGCATCGCTTTTGGAACGCTCGAAGATGTCTATAAACCGGGGTATCAGCATATCACCCATTCGATGACGCCGGTTCCCGCGCCCGATCCTAACACCTTCCGCATCACCATCGGTAATAAAGCCTGCTCGCAGCCCTACTCAGCATCGATCTTGAATATCTCAGCCATGAGTTTTGGGGCGCTCAGTTCTCGCGCGGTGGAATCCTTAAACGGCGGCGCGAAACTTGGTAACTTCTTCCACGATACCGGCGAAGGCGGCATCAGTATTTATCACAAAAAACATGGAGGCGACCTTGTGTGGGAGCTCGGCAGTGGCTATTTTGGATGCCGTACCGATGATGGGCATTTCGATCCTGAAAAATTTGCCAAACAAGCCTCTCTTGAGCAGGTAAAAATGATCGAAATTAAGATCAGCCAAGGGGCAAAACCGGGCCATGGCGGTGTACTTCCCAAAGATAAGATCACCCCTGAAATTGCCGAAGCTCGCGGCGTTCCACAAGATCGCGACTGTATCTCACCTTCCAATCATAGCGCCTTTAGTACGCCGGTTGAACTGCTTGAATTTATCCAGCAACTGCGCGAACTCAGCCTTGGGAAACCCGTTGGATTTAAGCTCTGCGTGGGCCATCCTTGGGAGTTTATGGCGATTGCAAAAGCGATGATTAAAACCGGTATTGTGCCAGACTTTATCGTGGTGGATGGTAAAGAAGGCGGTACGGGATCTGCGCCGATCGAATTTGCCGACCATATCGGTATGCCGCTTCAAGAGGGGCTTTTATTTGTCCATAACGTCTTAACTGGGGTGGGGCTGCGCGATCAAATTAAAATTGGTGCGAGCGGTAAAATTATCACCGCCTTTGACATCACTCGCATTCTCGCGATGGGAGCGGACTGGGTTAACTCTGCCCGTGGATTTATGTTTGCGCTTGGGTGCATTCAATCGCGCTCATGCCATACCAATACCTGCCCAACCGGGATTGCAACGCAAGATCCGATTCGCCAACATTCCCTTGTAGTGAAAGATAAAAAAGTCCGTGTAGCCAACTTCCACAAAAATACGCTTCACGCACTCTCTGAGATTCTTTCATCGGCCGGCGTCTCTCATCCGCAAGATCTGCTCCCGCAACATTTGAGCCTACGCACCACTGAAAATGAGGTTCGACTCTTCTCAAATACGCACTACTACATCAAAAAAGGCGCGCTCCTTGATGGCACCGCCGACAGTGTTTACTACAACAACATCTGGGAGATCGCCCAAACCGATAGCTTCCAACCCAACACCAAAGCGATGTAGTTAACACTAAAATTTCATTTAAATAGACAAAAGCCCCAATCTGACTAGCGCGTCGGTTGGGGCTTTTGGTGTCTAAAGCATTAACACTCAAGCATTATTTTAATATTCTCAACATATCTGCATAACTGCTTACAACGCCATAGGAGATGTTTTCATCATTAATGTTAATGGCATCAAAGAATTTTTGCGCACATTCAATCTTAGCTTTTTCAACGGCACGAATCTCCATGGTTGAAGTCGTTCCTTTAGTCTCTGCGACAAAGTAAATATGCTTCACGGAGCCCTCTTTAAAGGTGATGGCCCAATCGGGATTATAGTTGCCTACCGGGGTAGGAATTTTAAACCCATTGGGAAGCTTCGCGTACACTACCACTTCCTCGTTATTTTCAAGCTCTTTTATAAAGTTCTTTTCAATCGTCGAGTCAGTTACTGCATATTCAAGCACATGTTTTTCGAGCGGACCATTGGCGCTATCATGATTAATTCTGACCTGAGCATCGGTAAATAGATCCGTCTCGTAGCGATCATTAATCACATCGTACGTCACTTGATTAATAATAATTCGAGCCTTCTGCTCATTAATCAATTTGACCGCTTGCGCAATAAAATCTTCAGGATTTTCTTTAAATTGCCCAAAGACTACCGGCTCAATCTTGGTTAAAATTTGTGCTACGGTCTGGCGTGTCAAATAGGTATCCACAGCCACTTTTCCTAATAGATCATATTGAACCATCGATGGAAACTCATTGGTATAGGCTTGACGTTGAATCTTCCCCGATTGGATTAAACTTTTACGCTCTAAATCGCCCTCGGTGATCTCCACATTTTGCATGCCTCGCTGAATCACATACTCAAGCTTACGCACTCGCAATGCATCATTCATGGCTTGAATGCTATGTTTAATCAGCTCGGGAGTATCAAGCTCGACTTGGTAGATTGCCTTTTTATTAATTCTTTTCCATAACTCTTGGAACTCTTTACGCTCAAGATTATGTTGCTTAATGCGATTTTGACGGGCACGATTGCCATTTTCAATCATGCGATCGCCAAATTTAGCATCTAAAATTTGATCAACTAGCTCAATGACCGCCTGTTCTTTGCCGGCAACAGAATCGGGCATTGGTGCTAGCGTTCCAGCATCCCGCGCTTCACGATAGGCATCGCTAATGGTTCGATCTTTTTCTAAATAGTGATTTGCTGAGAGATAGACCATGAGATCATCTGCAATCGCGCTAGTTATAACCTGTTCGTTACCCGCCTCATCTGAGAGCATTTTGCCTTTAAAATAATCGGTACTCGCTTTACGCGGACGATTTTTTAACTCATCGAGCATCTCTTTTTGCAAATTTTTGGCAAACTCTTCATACGATTCATTGGCGATAACATCGAGCACATTAATATCGTGAACCGTTGCCGGATCATCTTGGCGGATTCCCTCTTTATTTACCGAAATACGCAATCCTCGGCCAATCTCTTGTCTTCGTGAAATGGTATTATCGCTATGCTTTAACGTACAGAGCGTAAAAACATTCGGATTATCCCACCCTTCACGCAGGGCTGAATGTGAAAAGATAAATCGCGTCGGCTCTGCAAAGGATAAAAGGCGCTCTTTGTCTTTTAAGATCAGATCATAATCGCTCGCATCATTAGATTCTTTTTTCCCTTTAGGATCCACAAGTCGATTGTTTTTGTCGATCGAAAAATAGCCTTTATGAACCGTATCAATGGCATGTTTTTTTAGGTACTCGTGATACGCCTCTTCCGCCTCTGATAAGGGCAGTTGCGATAGGTACTCATCCCGTAACGCTTGATATTCCTCCTCAAACATTCGCGCGTAAAGCCCTTTCGTATCCTCTTCATCATAATCACGATATTTAGCCACTTCATCAATAAAAAAGAGTGAGAGAGCTTTAATGCCACGACCAAAGAGCATCGCCTCTTTTTCAAAGTGAGCGCGAATCGTTTCCCGAATTTGAATCCGGCGCATATCCTCTTCTGAGACATCACCCGTCGCCATTCCCACCTCTAAAACAACGCCATTTTCAAACTCAACGGCTTGAGTATTGGCATCAATATTGGTGACAACATAGCGATCGCGGTACTGCTCCATCTCACCTGAGACCGTGTAGAGATTATCGCCCTTCTCAATCTTACGAATCTCTCTGACAATGGCGCCTGATTTTCGTTTTACTTCCAGTGAAAGCCGGCCAACCGGCGCACTTTTAGAGAGATCGATCCCTTCTAAATAGAGATAAGCATGAGTTCCGCCCATGCCGGAAATGGTAATCCCTCGTACGGAGATCCGCTTAACCAATTTTTGATTATAGGCATCGACCGCATCTAGACGATGAATTAAATTGTGCGTGGTTTTATGCGTGGCTGAATAACGAAATATCGCCATTGCATCAAATTGTTTTAGCGCCTCTAATGTCCGTTTTCCTTCCATTTTTTGAGGCTCATCGAGAATCAATATCGGGCGATTGGCTTTAATGACATCAATGGGCTTTCTCGATTGGAAACTGTCAAGTTCTTCATAAATACGGCGATTAGCATTACTCGTTGAGTTAAATGCTTGGATATTAATGATCATCACATTAATTCCGCCGTCCGTTGAAAAGGTCTCTACCTCATTGAGCTGACTTGAATCATAGATAAAAAACCGTGCCTTTTTATGATAATCCTGCATAAAGTGCTCTGTGGTCATCTGAAACGATTTATAAATCCCTTCACGAATCGCAATGCTCGGCACCATAATGATAAATTTATTCCAACCATATCGGCGATTTAATTCAAAGATCGTCCGAATATAGACGTAGGTCTTCCCCGTTCCCGTCTCCATCTCGACATCGAGATTAATGCGTGCTTGAGGCGTTTTTTCTAACTTTTTAGAGACCGTTAGATGTTGTTTACGCTGAATTTTTTGGATATTTTCTAAAAGTTCCGCGTCGGTTAATTTAATCTCCGCATTACGAAAGCCATCATCCGCGGTATTCACCTCTTGCTGAATGGTTTGACTTTCGCCATAACTTGCCACGCCCGGGTCAACCCGATATTGGACACCTGATTGATAGGGTTGGCCTTCAAAGCAGTTCACCACGGCATCCACCGCATCGAGCTGATAGTGATATTTTTTAAATTGTATCTTCATGCCTCGCTCCTAGATCGATTTAAGTTCTGTATTCGGCGACAACTGTTTAATGAGCTGTTCTGCGTTGATCTTCACAGCATTGCTCGCGTAGTAGTTATCACGGAAAAGGAGACGAAGCGGTTTACGATCGGCCAACGTCTTAACAATAGCCTCATCAATGCCCTCATCAAAGCAGGCAATTAATGCATCTTCTGCGACAATATAGACCGTTTTATTTTGAATGGTTTCAACCTCAATGGGGAGATCAAGCGGTAAGCCCCAGTCGAGCATAATCTGGAAAAGAAGATCTTCTGCTGTACGGTCCTCTTTAACGTTTTCAATCTGCGCTAAAAGATCCCCTTGCGTTAACTCTTCAGGTTTATAGAAGGTCTCTTTCATATTGGAGCTATCAATTTTCAGCACTCTAAAGCCGATATCGCGATTCCAATCTTCATGAATATCATCAGACTCTAAAATCTGTTTACCCGCACGACGAATGCGCTCTTTGGAGATCTCAGCAATATTTTTATAGCCTGCTTTATAGGCCTCTGATTTTTCATCCGTCTCTTCCGGAAGCTGAACCATAATGAATTTACGATTCCCACCATCTTCAGCATTCAGTTGCATCACCGCATGGGCGGTGGTTGATGAGCCAGCAAAAAAGTCTAAAATGATACCTTCTCCTGTAAATGTAGATGTATTAATTAAATATTGAATAAAGTCTCGAGGCTTAGTGTACTCCATGATACTGTTGCCTCCGAAAATCTCTCTAATTTCTGAAGTTGCGTCTTCATTTGCAGAAACATTTCCAAGTCGATAACTAAGAAAATTAGCAGTTTTTTTTGTTCTTAATTCTCGATTAATTAAATTCGGTCTAAAAGGAATTTGACTTATTCTAATTTCATTCCCTGATTCAATTAATTCATTTACTCTATCTTGAGAATATCTCCATTCCCCATCTAAAACCAACTCCGTCTCATTTAATCCGTCCTTAATAAGAACATCCGATATTAATTTTGTTTTTATATTACCTGCGGACATATCTTGAGATCTAACCAACTGATCCTTCATATTAAATCTAACTGTTCTTTCGGGAAAAACCAAACGTGAATAGTTATTCCCTGCATTATTAAAAGGATACATTTTTCCGTCCTCCGCATAACCTGATATAAAACTATCAACACTCTCATATTGTTTTGCGAAGGTATGCACATATTCTGTAACTGTCCCCATAGTCTTTTTTAGAAAAGATGGTTTTTTCTTTCTTTCCCATACAAAAGTCCCGGAATAATTATTCTCACCGAAAATTTCTTCACATAATCTTAAAAGATTCGCTTGTTCATGATCATCAATGGAGATAAAAATCACGCCATCATCACGGAGTAAATTACGCGCTAAACGAAGACGGGAATGCATCATCGAGAGCCAGTCTGAATGATAGCGTCCTCTAGATTCAGGATTCGCTACCAAACGATTCCCTTCTTCATCTTTTTGTAACGATTGTACTAAATACTCATCAGTATCTTCTGCAAAATCATCGTTATAAACAAAATCATTACCGGTATTGTAAGGCGGATCGATATAGATCATTTTCACTTTACCCAGATAGGATTCTTGTAAGAGTTTTAACGCCTCTAAAT
>JAAZCI010000076.1 GCA_012513365.1 Lysobacteraceae bacterium | reverse complement strand
GTCCAGGATCAATCTGTACAACGCGTATCATCGCAGGGATCGGTGTTCCACAAATTACTGCAATCGCAAATGTGGCTGAAGCTCTTCGTGGCACGGGCGTACCAGTGATCGCAGATGGCGGAATTCGTTACTCAGGCGACATGGCAAAAGCGTTAGCAGCAGGGGCATCAACCATCATGGTGGGCTCAATCTTAGCCGGTACGGATCAATCACCGGGCGAAATCGAATTCTACCAAGGCCGTGCCTATAAATCATACCGCGGAATGGGATCACTTGGCGCAATGAGCGCAGGCTCATCAGACCGTTATTTCCAAGAAGGCGCAAGTTCAGATAAGCTCGTTCCAGAGGGGATTGAAGGTCGCGTTGCCTATAAAGGTTCACTCGTTCCAATCGTTCACCAATTAATGGGTGGTGTGCGCGCAGGTATGGGCTATGTCGGATGCGGTACCATCGCAGAAATGAACACAAAACCGCGTTTTGTACAGATCACAAACGCAGGGATGCAAGAATCGCACGTTCATGACGTAACGATCACAAAAGAAGCACCAAACTATTCACGTTAATTTAACGGACAAGATGTAAAAAGGTAATCGAGGCGATGGGGAAACTCATCGCCATTCACTTTGATTTAGACGGAAGATTATGACGGATATTACACAAAACGCAGATATTGAGATGAATGAAAACCACCTAATTGCGGAGCGTCGCGAGAAGCTTGCGAAGATCCGTGATGAGAAACAGGTTGCGTTTCCCAATGATTTTAGAAAAGACACGGTCTCAACCGAACTTCACAAAGCGTGTGAAGGGTTAGATCGCGATGCGCTAAAAGAGAAGGGAATGCACGTGAAGATGGCGGGCCGTATGATGGCTAAGCGTCTTTTCGGTAAGGGTGGATTTATCCAATTGCGTGATAAAGCCGGTGATATCCAGCTCTTTGTGAATACCAAATTAATCGGTGAAGAGGCGTTTGAAGAGTTCAAAACGTGGGACTTAGGTGACATTGTTGCCGTTGAAGGGGAAGTATCTCGCTCAGATAAGGGAGAGCTAACCGTTCGCGCCCAAACACTTCGTCTTTTAACAAAATCACTGCGCCCACTTCCGGATAAATTCCACGGCTTAACGGATGTTGAAGCCCGTTATCGTCAGCGTTATCTTGATTTGATTATGAATCCTGAAACGCGCGAAACATTCAGAAAACGCAATCTTATCCTGCGTACCCTACGCAATTTCTTCGATAAAGAAGGCTTTGAAGAGGTGGAAACCCCGATGATGCACCCGATTCCTGGGGGTGCAAATGCGAAACCATTTGTTACGCATCATAACGCGCTTGATATGGAATTTTATCTTCGTATCGCACCAGAGCTCTATCTAAAACGCCTCATTGTGGGTGGAATGGAAAAAGTATTCGAAGTGAACCGAAATTTTCGTAACGAAGGGGTATCAACTCGTCATAACCCTGAATTTACCATGGTTGAGTGGTATTGGGCCTATGCCGATTATCAAGATATGATGAACTTTACCGACGAGCTCATGAAAGAGATTGCGCTTGCGGTCAATGAAGGCGAAAACGCACAAATTCATTATCAAGGCTATGACATCGATTTTGGTAAACCGGCTGAACGCATGACGGTGCAAGAGTCGATTATTCGTTATACCGATGATGCGAAAGAGTATGATCTTAACACGCGCGAAGGCGTTGCGGCGTATGCGGATAAACACGATATCCACTACGATAAAAATGATTGCTGGGGCAAAATCCTCATGGAGATCTTTGATGAAAAAGTGGAAGAGCAATTATTACTTCCAACCTTTATCACAGGTTATCCATTAGCGGTATCACCGCTTGCGCGTCAAAATGATGAGAATCCTCTTATCACCGACCGTTTTGAATATTTCATTGGCGGCCGTGAAGTGGGTAATGGATACTCGGAGCTCAACGATGCGGAAGATCAGCACGCACGCTTTATGGCGCAAGTGGCCGATAAAGATGCCGGCGATGATGAAGCGATGCATTACGATAAAGACTTCGTTACCGCGCTTGAATACGGCATGCCACCAACCGCCGGTGAAGGAATCGGCGTGGACCGTTTAGTGATGATTTTCACGGATTCAGAATCGATCCGCGACGTGTTACTTTTCCCACATATGCGGGTAAAGTAATTGATATATAGATATGTAATATAGACATCTACAAAACCCTGTGTCCTTGCCGGCACGGGGTTTTATTTTGCTCGCGCTTCCAGTTTGTGTATCTTTTCACTTCTTAATTTATCTGATACATTGAACAAACGGCATTGATAAAAGCCGATGATGCATTTTTAAGCGTTAATAACAATAATAAACAAGAGAGAGGATGGCATGCAAAAAATGTTACAAGGAGTTGTGCGTCAAAAAGGGACGAGTGTAAAGCGTCTTGCATTACTGGTAGGATTATCTCTATCGATGAGTGGTGCATTGGCACACGATGTGATTAATCCCCATAAAGATGAACAAATTGGTACGGTGGAAGAGGTCTATGATGGTCGCCTAATGCCCGATATTCAGGCCAATACATTCCGCAATATTGATCGGCTTTATCCCACGGCAAAAGTAGCTCATGATCCAGAGAATATTCGCGCGTTACCGAAGGCGGACTTTCAAATTTCAAATGTGATTTTTGAATCAAATGGGACAAGATATGATCTTTACGATTATGTATCGATCAATCGTGTTAGTGGGCTGATTGTGATTAAAGATGGCAAAGTTTATTACGAGGATTATCAGCTTGGCAATCATGATAAAACGCGCTGGATGTCGATGTCGGTAGTGAAATCAATTACCGCGACACTGATTGGAATTGCCCTTAATGACGGGTATATCAACGATATTGATGATCCGATTGTAACTTATCTGCCCGAGCTTACGGGAAGCAGTTATGATGGCGTTACTGTGCGCCATTTATTGCAGATGGCTTCAGGGGTTGCATGGAATGAAACCTATACCGATCCAAACTCAGATCGTAGAGCGATGCTCGCGGTACAAAATGCCCAAATTCCGGGCGGTGTGTTGGAGCTTATGGCTAAACTCCCTCGTGCAGCAGAGCCGGGTACGCGCTGGAATTATAGTACCGGTGAAACCCACGTTGCAGGTGCACTTGTTAAGGCGGCGGTCGGAAAGCCGGTGAGTGAGTATCTCTCAGAGCGTATTTGGAAAAAGGCGGGGATGGAGTCTGATGCGACGTGGTGGCTTGAGTCTGAAGATGGTTTAGAAGTCGGTGGAAGCGGTTTGCAAGCAGTGCTTCGTGATTATGCGCGCTTTGGGCTTTTCTTGATTGAAAATGGGGAGGTTAAAGGAGAGAAGCTATTGCCCGATGGTTGGCTTAAAGAGGCGGGTTCACCGAAAGTTATTAATGGTGAAACGATTGAGTATGGTTATATGCTGTGGCCGATTGAAGAGGCAGAAGGTACAGTCAATGAAGGTGCTTTCACCGCTGAGGGAATCTTTGGACAACAGATCTATATGAATCCGCGTGAAAATGTCGTCATTGCGGCATGGGGTGCGCAGCCCAAACCTACAGGTAAAGAGACGATCGATAGCTACGAATTTTTCGCGGCCCTTGTCAATACCATTAAAGAGAATGAGGCGCAATAAGCGATCTTTATTTATTGGTTTTCATGGGCATCCATTGGAGTCCTAACTGAAAATGGATGTCCATACTAAAACCTCTCAAGCAGGCGAATCGATCATGATTGTCTCATCTTGAGAGGTTTCTTTTTTAAGCGGAATAAAGTGGGGCGATTATTTTGGCAAATATCTAAAATGCCCGACGATTTTCCACTCAAAAAGTACATCTTCGGCGATCTGTCCTTGGCCGATATTATGCACTACGAGCGGGCGTTTTTTATCTTGTGAGCGTTCATCGATAACAATGCCGATGTGAGGCAGACCGTTATGTAAGCGCCAGGAAACAATGTCACCGGCTTTGTAGTTATCAGGGTTTTTCGTGATGGGAAGACTTGCGCCTTGGCGGGTTAAAAAGGTTTCAAGATTCGGCACGCGGCGATGGTCAATATTTTTATCGGGTTTTGAAAGCCCCCACATGCGTTGACTCGGATAGGCATTAAAATGAGTGCGCATATCATTGTGAACCGCCGATTGCAGATCGATATTGAGCGTACGATAGGCGCGGACAATGACATCAGAGCAGACACCGCGATCCGCTGCAACATCCCCATTGGGATAGGCGATCGATTGATAAGAACCATCGTAAATCACGCTCGGATCAATAATGGATTTCGCGGCATTTGATACGGGATTTTGAGCCCATCCGATGCTGGAAAAACTCATGATGCCGACCAAAATCAGGCCGGCGAGTGTCTGTTTTTTATTGATCTGCATGTTTCGAATCTCCCATAAAGGCGCGTTGTAAGGTGTCAATCTCTCGCTCTAGGCTATAAAATCCTGGAATCGTGGGGATGACTTTCGGGGCTTCCATCTCATCAAATCTAGCAGAGTTTGCCAACGTTTCAAAGAGATAAAGCAAGGTAGCAAGCTCATACTCTGAGAGCTCTGGGCGCGCCTTACTTTCGGCTGCGCGTTCGAGTAAAAAGGCGAGCTTTTCCATCGAGTAGATAATCGGCCAATAATATTCGATCAATTCGCGTTTTTTCGGGATTTCACCAATTGCGGCATCGTAGAGCGCGGTGAGATTGGCAAGGTTGGTGCGCATTTTAACAAGGCGCGCTTCAATTTGGGCTTGCGTGCTTGCTTTCTCTTTAGAAAAGAGCAATAAAATCATCTGTGATTGACTGCGAAGGGTGCGCATTAAAATCCGTGGGATTCTCGAGGAGGCGGTGCGTTTTCCCATAATGATCACACCTAAAAGACCGATGGCACTCCCGATTACAACGTCAATAATCCGCGCCGTTGAGAAGTGGAAAAAGGCAAACTCGCCCCCAGTAATGGTTTCCGCAAGAAGGAGCGCATTTGGAGTGATAAAAATCACCGCAAGGCCGTAGTTTTTAACGATGCAGAGCTCGGTCACTGCGGTAAAAAAGAGAATGAAAAAGGCAATGGGATAGCCGGAGGGTTTAAAGTAGAGAATGCTGCTCGCGATAATAATCCCGATTAGCGTCCCGATTGAGCGCTGTAACGCGCGGTGAAAGGTGGCGACCATCGTTGCGCCTGACATACTCGCAACGCACGATAGCGGAATCCAATACGAGCGAGTAAAGTCGAAACTATGGGCGACCAGCGCGGCAATGGTGGTAATTACGCCAAAACGAAGGGCGGTAATAAAGACAAGGGAATTGCGATCAAAGGCGTTCCCTAAAATATCAAATACGGTATAACGGCGCTCAAGCGTGATCGGTTTTAGATCGTGGATTGGGTGTTTTAATGCCACTTTCATCTTTTCAAAATGGCGGGTGAGTTTTTGATCGGGCAGCGCAGGCACATTGAGTTCCGTCACGGTTTTGAGGTTGTGTTTGAGCTCCTGATCGACCTTGTCTAAAAAGAGCATCGTCTCTTTTGGAAGCGCTTCCTTTTCATCAGCGTAGCGATTGACAAGATAGAGGAGATATTCATTGCCCTCAAGCGCAAGATGGAGCAGGCGCGTATAGGTTTCCGATGGTGACCAAGGGAGTTCTCCCGCCATGAGCGTCTCTTCAACCTCTTTAAAAGCCGCCATCGCGAGGTATTTCTCATGTTGAAAATGGGGCGTTCCCACACTTTCGGTAAGCTTCATTAATTGGCGATAGGCTCGTCTTAACGTCTGAATTTCAGG
>JAAZCI010000075.1 GCA_012513365.1 Lysobacteraceae bacterium | reverse complement strand
TCTTCAAGCTCATTCACTCTGCTCTCAATACTCATCGTTTTTCCTTTTCATGTTAATTCAGTGTATTCAAAAGGGATTCTTAAGATCGTAAGAGCCCCCAAACAGCAGGCATATTATAACGCGCGAAAGAGGGATTGATAGAGTTTTTTCCGTGCATTTTTACGAGCTTTAGCGGACTTCCCATTCATTTCAGGGGCGTAATGCAGACGCTCAAATTCTTGAAAGAGATCCTCAAGCACCACTCTTTCAGGCGCATCTAAATTCCCCTCAAGTTTCGCTAAAATCTCTTTATGGGAATCGGAACGTAAAATCTCTACCCCACCCCTTTTTTCTGTCCGCTGATTGAGTTTCTCGATCAATTTCTGGTAGCTTCGCCCTTCATCAAAACGCATCATTTGCCACGGTTTTAAGATCATGAGCGTAATACCGCCAAATAAAATCCCAAAGAATCCCGCCAAGAGTAGCAGCAATTTTCGTAACGATAATACGCCAAATAGATCGCTTAACCCCTCCATCAATTGCGAAGGTTTGTAACCCAAAATGGTTTTTGCCCAAAAATATTCTAGCTGCTCTTTAAAGGCAGTAAAGGAATAGGAGAGCTGACCAAATAGCCCTAAATCAATGCGATTTCGATCACCTAAACCCCCTTGCAATCCTTCAATGCCATCTTCAATTCGGCTCGGATGAATCGCGCCGGTTGGGTCAACGCGCACCCAGCCCCGCCCTTCGAGCCAATATTCAACCCATGCATGAGCATGAGATCCACGTACCTGAATACGCCGTTTTTCCGCATCGATCAAACCGCCATGATAACCCATCACAATCCGCGCCGGAATATCGGCAACGCGGAGCATAAACGCAAGTGAGCTCGCATAGTGCTCACAAAATCCGCGTTTCGAATCGATAAAAAACTGATCGATCACATTCCCCGTCAAACGCCCAGGCTTTAAGGTATAGACATATTCTTCGTTATGAATATGGGTCAAAATACGATTAACGAGCGCTTCAGGGGAGGAGACTTTGAGCTTTTCACCTAAGACCCACGCCGCCGTTTCCGGATTACTCCACGCTTCCACCTCACGATACCTCTCTAAACGCGGATGATTTGGCGGAAGATCCCGATCGAGCGAGGCCATCGGGAAGGCCACAAGCTCATAACGAATTTTACTGGTGACCGGATACGGCGCCTCAAACCGATAATCAAAATGCTGACGATAACGCTCCCCTTGAGGATTCATCGAAATATCGAGCGCCACCACATCTTTACGGTGCGTCGGTTCATACAAAATAAAATAGGCATATTGCGGCCCACGGGGAATCACGCGAGCAGGCATGCTCGAATGCTCAAATTGCGGGGAGCGCGACCACCCTTTTCCATCAAAATGATCGAGCGTTAAGACGCGCCAATAGAGATCCTCACGGCGAGGCATCATGCCATCAAATTCAGCCCAAAACATCAGCTCATCATTTTCGGCAAGCTCCGATATATCGCCGGGATTGAGCCGATCGCCCACCCCCATTTTACTCGCAATCTCCGTCTTATCTTGATTGAGCGATAAAAGAGAGGGAAAGCGGGGAAAGACAAAAAAGAGCGCAATCATTAAGGGAAGCGCAGCAAATAGCGCGATCGTCACCTCTTTAAACATAAACCCATTTTTAAAGGGCGCATCATCGCTCTGCTCAAACCCTAGTAGCGCCATCGTCGTTGCCCAAAGAGGAATGAAGCTAAAGAGCGCCATCCACATCGAGGTATCAAAAATAAATCCCACCGCAAGGGTAAAATAGGCAAGCAGCACAAGCACCCACCCATCGCGAAGCGTCCGCGCCTCGACAAACTTAAGGGAAAAAAGCGCAACTAGGAGAACGCTGCTTCCAATCGTATTAAAAAAGTTTCCATATACCCCGCCCATCACCGCTAACAGCGCGACAACCACAAGGGTTTTGACAAGGCCACTTGGATAGGTACGGCGCATGCGATAGATCTCATAGCGCCAATAAAATGCCGCAAGTGCAATGGGAAGAATCCAAAGCGGCAGATAGAGAATAAAGTGCGGAATCACCACCGCAATATAGGCCACCAAAAGCCAGGTCAGACTGCTGCGGGGAATCGGCTTTTCCGTTTTCGGGCGTTTTGAGCGTTTCGGCACTGTTTTTCCCCAAGGAAAACGTCCTATGCTGTGATTATCTCGACTCATCGTCTCCATCATTCATTCCTTATCAAGCGGTTTAATAGAGCGCGAGCGCCGTTAAAATTTGGGTTAAATGCGCCTCGCCACGACTCGGCAAAATCACCTCTTTACCGATCACCGCCCCATATTGCTCTCCTCTCTCTTCCGCCTTTAAAATGTGATAACACAATTTGGAAAGCGCCGCTTCCGTTCCACCAGAATAATCAGCCAAATGATACCAATTTGGCGTTCCCTCTTCGGCAACAAAGGATTTCACATAGAGCCCCTGTCCTTTTGCGTAGGCCTGCCAATCAATGCGGCGCAATGAATGTCCCGGCGTATAGCGCACAAGCTCATCAAAATCATCGATGCCCTCTTTTTCGGTTGCCCGTTGACCACTCTCTTTTTCATCGAGAAAGTTCAGCACTCTAAGGGGCGGTTTTTCAGACTCCACCGGCATGGGATAACAGAGTACCGAGTCATCGAGCCAGACATAGCTCCACACTTTAAAAAAACCAAACGGATAGTGACTCTCAATGCCTAAACGGGGCATCTCAAGTAGGC
>JAAZCI010000074.1 GCA_012513365.1 Lysobacteraceae bacterium | reverse complement strand
AAGCAAGGAAATAGACGATATGGGGGTATTGTTCAATAAACGAGTGATGGCGTGTGTGATCGCCTCACTCATTTTAACGGGGTGCGCTTC
Source organism: Lysobacteraceae bacterium (assembly GCA_012513365.1). GTDB lineage: Bacteria > Pseudomonadota > Gammaproteobacteria > Cardiobacteriales > Wohlfahrtiimonadaceae > CALZBJ01. The sequence continues at coordinate 9,455 of JAAZCI010000074.1, read as the reverse complement.
AAAAGGGCATCGCATCAAGGAAATTCCAGGCGGAGGCGCCGTTCCAACGGAAGAGCCTTTAAGTCGCTCAGGCAATCCTAAAACCTACAAAGTGCTTGGGGAAAACTACACCCTTCGCGATACCACAAAGGGCTACTCTGAAGTGGGTGTTGCCTCTTGGTATGGCAAAGATTTCCACGGGAAAGCCACCTCAAGCGGAACGCCGTACAATATGCATGCCTATTCTGCGGCGCATAAAACGCTCCCCATTCCAAGTTATGTCAACGTGACCAATCTTGAGAATGGAAAAAGCCTTATTTTACGCGTCGATGACCGCGGACCATTTGTTAAAAACCGCATTATCGACCTCTCATTTCGCGCGGCAAAAGAGCTTGGCGTACTCCAAAATGGAACGGCTAAAGTTCGCGTAACAGCCATTCCTCCACACCAATCGCTCACCAACAAAAGCGCCGTTTATCCGAGCACCCATAACAAACCGCTACCGAGTAATGTCTTATCAGGCCATAACTACTATCTGCAAGTTGGGGCCTTTGGTGATGAACAAAATGCGGTGAACTTCAAAAACTCGCTGCAATATCACGGCCTCAATGATGCGAAAATCGTCCCGAATAAAGGGCTATATCGTGTTATAATTGGGCAATATCAAAATTATAACGCTGCTAAAGAGGCCTCGTATCGCCTCGGGCTACCAAATACAGTGATCACGATTTAGCCGTCGTGATCCTTCTGTTTTTTAACGCGTTACGATACGATCTACTTTCTACAAACGATTCAAACAATAGATAAACTATGATGAAAAAACGATTTATCACCGCCATTTTATGGGTTGCAACCGTGACATCTACGGCCTTTGCTCAACCGGTCCAAAACCAGCTCTATATTCCTGAATATAACGCCGCCTCATGGATCTTAATGGACTACGAAACCGGCGCCGTGCTTGCAGAAAAAAACATGCATCAAAAGCTCGAGCCTGCGAGCATTACCAAAGTGATGACGAGCTACATTATCGCCGAAGAGATTGAGAAAAACACGATCCAATCTGACGCGCTGGTGACCATCTCAAATAATGCCTACCGTCAAGGCGGTTCACGCATGTATCTTGAGGAAAATTCTAAAGTGTCGGTGGAAAATCTCGTCAAAGGCCTTGTGATTCAATCGGGCAATGATGCAGCTATGGCACTTGCAGAATATGTCGCCGGATCATCGGATGCGTTTGCGTTTCGTATGAATCAAAAAGCGCGCGAACTTGGCATGAAAAACACGCACTTTATGAATCCAAGCGGTCTACCTGACCCGAATCACTTTAGTACCGCCTATGATTTAGCGGTGCTTTCGCGCGAGCTCATTAAAAACTACCCTAGCCACTACGGCATTTACGCGGAAAAATCCTTTACTTGGAACGTCGATACCCGTACCGGTCGCCCCATCACTCAACCGAATCGCAATAATCTTCTCCGTGAAGATCCAAGCGTTGATGGGATTAAAACTGGTCATACCGATAGCGCGGGCTACTGCTTAGCCTCAAGTGCTGAGCGTAACAATCATCGCTTTATCGCTGTGGTTCTCGGGACACAGAGCGTCCATGATCGCGATCGCATTAGCCAAAACATTTTAAACTTTGGGTTCCAAAATTTTAGCAAACAGCATCTCTTTGATGCCGGTGAGCCACTTCAAACCATCAATGTCCGTAAAGGTACGGCGCAGAGCGTCGCGGTGGGTACAGCAGGAAAAATTGAAGCCACTTTACCGCTCCTTGACTATGACAATGTCAAAAGCCAAATTCGCATCAAAAATAATGTTGTCGCTCCCATCGAAAAAGGATCGGAACTTGGGTCACTTGAGATTCATCTCGATGACCAGCTGATCTATTCAGCACCGCTTGTTGCCCTTGAATCGGTCGAAAAAGCTGGATTTGTGAAACAAATCTGGGACGACTTCAAATTTAAGTTACACAATAAGTATATGAAATTTAAGGCAGCTCTCTAAAGAGAGCTCAGGCTGCACCGAAAAGATTTACAAAATATGTAGTCTTTTTGTAGTTTTTTCGTTATGATATGCTCCAGCCGTTTAGTTGGTTTACTATTTTATTACACATTTATTAGGAAATTTATTAGATGTCACAAAAGATCATAGATGCATTACAAGAGAAAGGTATTGTTGCTACAGAAATCGTTTATAACCCAAGTTATGAACTACTCTTTGAAGAAGAGCTCGATCCATCCTTAGAAGGTTATGCAAAAGGAACTCTTACTGACTTAGGCGCAGTTGCCGTTGATACTGGTATCTATACAGGTCGTTCACCGAAAGACAAATACATTGTCCGCGACGAAACTACCAAAGATACCGTTTGGTGGGCTGACTCAGGTAAAGGTAAAAACGATAACAAACCTCTTTCACCAGAAGTTTGGACTGATCTTAAAAAAATCGTTACTGATCAACTTTCAGACAAACGTCTCTTCGTCGTCGATGGCTATTGTGGCGCAAACAAAGATACTCGCTTAAGCGTTCGCTTCGTAACAGAAGTTGCATGGCAAGCACACTTTGTTAAAAACATGTTCATTCGCCCAGCAGCAGAAGAACTCGAAACATTCGAGCCAGACTTCACTGTATTAAACGGTGCGAAAACCAATAACCCGAACTACAAAGAGCACGGGTTAAACTCAGAAACATTCGTTGCATTTAACTTAACTGAAAACATGCAATTAATCGGTGGTACATGGTACGGCGGTGAGATGAAAAAAGGTCTCTTCTCTGTAATGAACTACCTCCTTCCCCTTAAAGGCATCGCGGCAATGCACTGTTCTGCGAACGTGGGTGAAGAAGGTGATACTGCAATCTTCTTTGGTCTTTCAGGAACCGGTAAAACCACCCTTTCAACCGACCCGAACCGTAAATTAATCGGTGATGACGAGCACGGTTGGGACGATGACGGTATCTTCAACTTTGAAGGCGGCTGTTATGCGAAAACCATCAACCTTTCTAAAGATTCAGAGCCAGAAATCTACGGTGCAATCCGTCGTGACGCGCTTTTAGAAAACGTTGTAGTTAATGATGGCGTTGTTGATTTCAACGACGGTTCAAAAACTGAAAACACTCGTGTTTCATACCCGATCTATCACATCGATAACATCGTAACGCCAGTCTCTAAAGCGGGCGCTGCGAAAAAAGTGATCTTCTTAACGGCAGACGCATTCGGTGTATTACCTCCGGTATCAAAATTAACCCCAGAGCAAGCGCAATACTACTTCCTCTCAGGATTTACAGCGAAAGTTGCCGGTACTGAGCGCGGTATCACTGAACCAACCCCAACCTTCTCAGCATGTTTCGGGGCGGCGTTCTTACTCCTTCACCCAACTCAATACGCTGAAGTATTAGTAAAACGCATGCAAGAATCTGGTGCGACTGCATACTTAGTGAACACTGGTTGGAATGGTACAGGTAACCGTATCTCACTTAAAGATACCCGTAACATCATCAACGCAATCCTTCGTGGCGATATCGATGAAGCAGCAACAGAAACCGTTCCTGTATTCAATCTCGAAATCCCAACTGAGGTTAAAGACGTTGACGTGAAACTTCTTGACCCACGCAGCACTTATGCAGCAGCATCTGAGTGGCAAGAAAAAGCGGAACACTTAGCAGAACTCTTCACCAATAACTTCGATCAGTACACTGATACAGATCTTGGTAAAGAACTTGCGAAAGTGGGTCCTAAAAAATAATTAAAGCAGAGTTACTGGTTTAATTAAACGACTTAACTAAAACAAAAAGCACGGCTGATCACCGTGCTTTTTTATTGCCTACAAAAACCGCTTACCAAAATTATTTAAATCTCGATCGTGGCTCCGAGCTTTTTCACAAAGGCCGCAAGCCATGCAGGATGAGCAGGCCAAGCCGGCGCAGTAATAAGATGATCGCTCACTTCCACTCCATCGACGGGAATATCGCAATAAATCCCGCCGGCAAGCGTTACCTCTGGGCCACATGCAGGATAAGCACTCACCTTTTGCCCTTCAATAATGCGGGCAGCCGCTAAAATTTGCGCGCCATGACACACCGCCGCAATGGGCTTTTTCGCCATATTAAAGGTTTTTACAATCTCGATAATGCGCGGGTTTAACCGAAGATACTCTGGCGCACGTCCACCCGGGATCACTAGTCCGATATAATCATCGGGATTAACCGCATCAAAATCGTAATTTAAAACAAAATTATGCCCCGGTTTTTCGCTATAGGTTTGCGCTCCCTCAAAATCATGGATCGCGGTAAATACTGTATCACCCGACTTCTTCTCAGGGCAGACCGCATGCACTTCATAGCCGAGCATCGTTAACGCCTGAAACGGCACCATGATTTCGTAATCTTCAACGTAATCGCCCGCTAATAGTAAAATCTTTTTCGTACTCATATCTATCTCCTTAGATGGTGAATTATTAAAATTATTAGTGTCCATCATGCCCCTTATATCGCCCATTTATGACACAACGGTGAACGGGTATAAAACAAGATAATACGAATTAAATAAAGTGACAATAAAAAAGCACGAGTATTTTCTCGTGCCCTTCAAATTTCCTATCAATCGACAGCCAAACTAAATCCGCATGGCCAATACTTTAAATTGCCCATTTTGCGCAAGGCATTCACTTTTAAGCCCCGCCTTTTCGATCCACTCTTCAATCCCGATAAAGCGGTTCACCACAAAATATGCCATGCCTTTAAATTTAAGCAACGCTTTTGCACGATTGACAAATTTTTCCGTCAATTCTGTTGAGGTTGAAAAGCCTTGATGAAATGGGGGGTTGGAGATCACCACATGCGCTGAACGATCTAAAATGGTACTGCCGCAATCATCGATTAATACCTCGCCTTCAACCCCATTTTGGGCAAAGTTTTGCTCGCAACAGGTAATCGCGGTAATGTTATTGTCCGTTGCAATGATCGAATCAAACTCAAAATGCGCTTTCAGCATCACGCTCAAATAGCCATAGCCTGCACCTAAATCGACTACATTCCCTTTAATCGGCGCCTTTGTTTTAGTTAAGGTTTCAATTAAAAAGGCACTGCCGGAATCGATCTTATCAAAGCCATAAACGCCCGGTTTTGAGGTAAATTGAACGCCATTCTCTGTTTCAAGCGTATGAATAACATTATATTCAGCTACCCGTTTGGGCGTTTCAAACTCCGCGGCATCTCCAACAGTAATCGCCGCGTAGCGTAAGCCTTTACCAAGCAACTCCCCTTCTGCATGGCCGGCACACCATTTTTCCAGATTTTTAATGAGACTCTTAATGCCCTCATCATTATTGCCGGTGACAATGATTTTCCCTGCAGGTTTTAACGCCATTTGCGCCACATGCACGAGATAATGTTGCAATATTTTTGATTTTGGCGCACGAAGCAACACATAATCATAGGCGCCCTGCTCAATTTTTTCGAGATCAAAATCGTGCAGCGCCGCCGTCACCTGCTCATTTTTTTTATTCAGGGCATTAAATGAGGTGACTAAATCATAACGATTACTCACAAGATCAAGGGTGAGATTCGGGAGTTTCATCGGCTCCACATTTTCATCGGCAAGCCACAGCCCACGCCCGGTTAATGCATCTAAATTATGAAAGAGCGCGCTTATGGCTGGATCGATCATGCTAATATTCCTTCTATTTCGTCGTTGGTTAAGGGGCGATATTCTCCCACAGATAGCCCCTCAAGATCAATGATTCCCACACGATAGCGGTGAAGCGTGACCACTAAATTTCCTACAGCCGCCATCATGCGTTTAACCTGATGATAACGCCCTTCTGAAATGGTGAGATAACATTCGGTATCGCCGAGTTTCTCTACCGTTGCGGGAAGCGTCGGAGTGGGGTCATTGCGAAGTAAAACTCCCATTTCAAGGGATTTAATCATCAATTCGGTAAGCGGATTTTCAAGCGTGACTCGATAACGTTTATTGATCTTTCGATTCGGATGAGCAACTTTGTGCGACCAATCGCCATCATCGGTAATGAGCGTCAGCCCCGTGGTATCAGCATCGAGCCGCCCTGCAATATGCAGTTCCATCACGCGCGGTTCATCGAGTAAACGAAAGAGTGACGGATGCCCATCATCGCGGTGACTTGAGACATACCCACTCGGTTTATAGAGCGCAAAATAACGGGGCGAGGTCTCAAAAATAAGCCGCTCGCCATTAAGTTCAACCAAATCAGAATTCGGATCAATCACGCGCTTCCCTTGCCGTTCTCGCTCACCATTGATGGTCACCGATTCACGTTTTAACAGGTCGCGCGCCTCTTTCCGAGAGATTTCACAGCTCTTTTGCAAATATTGATCGAGCCGCATTCGCTCTACTTTACCGCTCATCTTAATCCGAGGTCACGCGGAGCAACTCTTCGATACTGGTGACCCCTTCGAGCACTTTTTTAATTGCTGATTGACGAATACTATCAACGCCATCTTCACGGGCTTGATCAGCAATATCGAGTGCCGTTGCCTCACTTAAAATGAGACGCTCCATCGTTTCAGAGATTGGCATCACTTCATAGATACCAACACGGCCTTTATAGCCGCGCGTACAGTTATCACAGCCCACTGGCCCGTAAATACGCGAGGTGGCTTGGGTTCGGCTAAAGCCTAAACGCTCAAGATAATCCGCATCCACGAGCACTTCTTCTTTACAAGAACAGAGGCGACGAGCAAGACGCTGCGCAATAATTAGATGCACCGTTGAGGCAATGTTAAATGGTTCAACCCCCATGTTAATGAGACGGGTTAAGGTTTCAGGCGCTGAGTTTGTATGCAGAGTCGAGAGTACCAAGTGCCCCGTTTGCGCCGCTTTAATCGCGATATCGGCGGTTTCTAAGTCACGAATCTCCCCGACCATGATCACGTCCGGGTCCTGACGGAGGAATGAACGCAGCGCTTCGGCGAAGGTAAAGCCAATGCCGGGGTTCACCGCCACCTGATTAATCCCTTCCAAGTTAATCTCTACCGGGTCTTCAGCGGTGGAGAGATTTAGCTGTGGATTATTTAAAATTCCCATACAGGTATAGAGCGTTACGGTTTTACCCGATCCCGTTGGCCCTGTTACCAGCACCATCCCTTGCGGACGATGAATCCCTTCTAAAATCGCCTGTTTTTGCACATCGGTAAATCCAAGGATATCGATATTCAGTTTCGACGCCGAACTATCGAGAATACGCATTACGATCTTTTCACCCCAAAGGGTTGGCAAAATACTGCCCCGGAAGTCAATCACGCGGTTCCCGGAGACCACCTTAATCCGACCATCTTGCGGCTTACGGCGTTCGGTAATATCCAGTTGCGACATCACCTTAATTCTCGCAGAGATCTGGTCACGATGGGATTCTGGGGGCGCATACATCTCTTGCAATACCCCGTCAATTCTAAAACGAATGCGATAGGATTTTTCATAAGGTTCAAAGTGAAGGTCCGACGCGCCTTTACTGATGGCGTCCGCTAACACCCCGTTAATAAATTTAACGATTGGCGGATCATCGCTTTTAATCGCAAGGTTAAAGGAGACCACATCGGATGCGCCTGTACTTGCGCCTTCGGTCCCCGCTTTGGCAAGCTCCCCTTCGATCACACGGCGGTCAACCCCGCCCGTTGCCGAGAGCATATAGTCAAAACTGCCGGCATCGACTAAGATCGGCTGAACAATTGAGCGCGACTTAAAACGTAATCGATCGATCGTTTGCGTGTTAGTTGGATCAACGACGGCCAAATAGAGCACCCCGTTACTTTTACGGAGCGGATAGATAAAATCTTTCTCCATCTCCGCCATCGATACCAAGGAGTTAAGCTCCTTGTTATTGATATCCATCTCCATCGATTTTGGATCAAACACCGGCGCCGTTGAGATCTTCATCGCATGTTTTAAGATCGTTTTACTGCTAATCGCATTATTTAATAACGCCCGCACCAGCGATAATCCGGTGACCGTCATCGCGTTTTCGACTTTCTCAAGCTTTTCTCTCGAAAGTTCCCCTCCCGCCATCAGCGAGCGAACGAGAGCATTACTCTCCAATACCGATACTTTTTCATCCATTGGTGTTGAACCTTATATCTAATTAGACAATTCTTTGTAAGAGCTCATTTTACTATAGATTAGTTAATAAAAGAACTCCTTGAAAGCATGGTATCATAGGAGGATTAAACCGTTATTTGAGCAATATTAAAAAAATGGAAACAAAAAACTTTGAGTTGGAATCGGACAACCGCCGACTTGCCAATTTAGCCGGCAATCTTGATGAACATATTCGCTTAATTGAGAAGCGCTGTTTCGTTGAAATTGCCAACCGCGGTGCCAAATTTTTAATTACCGGCGCCGACAGTCGTAATGTAGAGACTGCCCAAGCCATTATTGAGGCACTTTTTAAAGAGACCCCCACCAAACAACTCACCCCCGATGACGTGCATCTGATGATCGCCGAAATCGGGAATGATACCGTCGCAGCGCCAACGCTCACTCACTTTAAAGAGCATGTGATTAAGACTAAAGGCGGCGTCATTAAAGGGCGTACGCTCGCGCAAAAAGAGTATCTGCATACAATCGCAACTAATGATATTAACTTCGGAATCGGGCCTGCGGGAACGGGGAAAACCTATCTTGCCGTTGCCGCTGCAGTTGAGGCACTCCAAAAAGATGAAGTGCGCCGCATTATCCTCGTTCGCCCTGCCGTTGAAGCCGGTGAAAAACTTGGATTTCTGCCCGGCGATCTTGTGGAAAAGATCGACCCGTATCTGCGCCCCCTTTATGATGCGCTCTATGAAATGCTCGGGTTTGAAACGGTTCATAAACTGATTGAACGCCACACCATCGAGATTGCCCCGCTCGCCTTTATGCGTGGTCGCACCTTAAATGATGCCTTTATTATTCTCGATGAAGCGCAAAATACCACTATCGAACAGATGAAGATGTTTTTAACGCGAATCGGATTTGGTTCAACGGCCGTTGTGACCGGGGATGCTTCGCAGATCGACCTGCCGCGTCATCTCACCTCGGGGCTTAATCATGCGATTAAAACCTTGGACGGCGTTGATGGTATCGGCATTAGCTACTTTACCGCTGTAGACGTTGTGCGCCACCCGCTCGTGGCTAAAATTATTAACGCTTACGAAATTGCAGAAGCGAATGACGAAGCGGCGCGAGAAGCCCGTAAACTTCGCCGTGAAGCGATGCGCAAAGAGCACAATGAGGAACCGACATGGAATTAACCCTCGATCTCATTAACGACACCGAACATACGCTCCCTGAAGAGGCTGAGTTTAAGCGCTGGATTGAAACCGCACTCAAAACAGCTAAATATGATAAGCCAAGCGATGTGGCGATCCGTTTTGTGGAAAATGAAGAAATTCAAACCCTCAATCGGGAGTATCGCGATAAAGATAAACCCACCAATGTGCTCTCCTTTCCCTTTGAAGTGCCCGATTTT
>JAAZCI010000073.1 GCA_012513365.1 Lysobacteraceae bacterium | reverse complement strand
CGCTTGCGCTTGTTTGGTCATCCTGTGAACACGCAGCCAATACGCCTGCCATTACCAATGACATAAGCCCGCGTTTAATTAAAGATACGTTCATAACATCCTCCCACGTTAATTGTTCTTATAATTTTGTCTAAATCGGTTATTTTTACGTTATTTAAATCGTTTTTATTTTTAGTTGCATGCTACATGCTATATATAGCGTACTTAATTTAAAAAACCAAATGTTTTTCGCTTTTTAACAGGATTTTTCTAAGGTTTTCCTGCAAAAAATGCGGTCCATTTAGGCAAAGCGAATGATTCTAGCGGAAGTTTGACTAAAAAGATAGTCTTTTTTGATTCCGATCATCTCGCTGATTTTAAAGATCGATTATGGAAGATGTTGAAAATGATTAATTCGTTTTTTTGCTCGTTGCTGGGGGTTCAATCGATTTCATCACAAAACTAAAGGTCGAGCCTTTCCCAAGCGTACTCTCAACGGTAAGTTCTGAGCCGTGATTTTGGAGCGCATGTTTCACGATCGCAAGCCCAAGCCCGCTCCCGCCATCATTTTTCGCGTCTCGTTTCCGCGATTCTGACACGCGATAGAATCGCTCGGTAAGATGGGCAAGATGCGCCTCATCAATCCCGCGGCCTTTGTCAGTCACGCTAAAACGCACCTCATATTCCCCCACCGGCTCAACCGCAAGATGAATCGGCGTTCCCACCTCATTGTGCAAAATCGCATTATAAAAGAGATTGGTGGTCACCTGTTTAATCTCCTCAAGATCGCCCTCGATCCAAAGATTCGGAACAATGTGGCTCGTAATGGGATACTCTTCATGGTGCGGGCATTCGTGAATAAGCGTTTCACCCATCTGGCTAAGATTAATGGCGGTTTTATCCCGCTCTGTCGCCGATTCAATCTTCGAAAGCTTCATCAATTGTTGCACTAGCGCATAGAGGCGATCGGCTTGGCTACTCATATGCGAAATCGCTTTCTCTTCAAAACTGCTGTGCCCACCCATATCATCGAGCATTTCAAGATAGCCCTTAATCACCGTTAATGGTACGCGGAGTTCGTGATTTACATTGGCAAAGAAGTTTTGGCGCATCTGTTCAAGCTTCGCCGTTTCAGTAATATTGCGCGCGATAATTAAGAGATTATATTCAATATAGGGATAGACAAAACGAAACTCGATATGGAGATGCCCATCGACGGTGAGTTTCAGTGGCGTTTCAAATTGACGCAGTTTGAGATAGTTGGAAAATTCAGGGTAACGAATCAGATTGGTAAGCAGCTGCTCCTGATCTTGTGGCCAGCGTAGGCCAAGAAGCGTCTCTGCCTGATGATTACACCATTCAAGCCGCCCCTTCGCATCGCAGAGCATCACCGCATCGGGAATCGCTTCCGCGCCGCGGCGAAGATAACTGACCCGTTCGGCAAGGCGATTACGCTCTTCCCGCTGTTTTTTACGCATGCGATGTAGCCCATGAAAGATCGGAAGCCAGGTTCCGCGACCATCTGGGGGAAAGAGGCGATTTTCTTCCCAAAGCCAGTGCGACAGTTTACGCAATTGCAGATAGTGCCAGAGCGCAAGCCCGAGCATGCCCAAAAAGAGCACGAAAAAAAAGGCACCGCTCACCCAGCCAATCAAGGCTGAAATAAACAATACCCCACCTATTTCTAATAAAATTCGTTTTAATGTCAGCGATCTAAGCATCCGCTAGCCTTCCTCCGAGAACCGGTAACCTGCGCCGCGCACCGTCTGAATTAATTTGCCGGCCCCGCTCTTATCAAGCGCTTTACGTAGCCTTCCAATCGCCACATCCACCGTGCGTTCATCGACATAATTATCATCGCCCCAAACATGGTCAAGGAGCTGACTGCGACTATAGACCCGATCCGGATTTTGCGCTAAAAAGGCAAGCAATTTAAACTCCATCCGCCCCATCTCAAGCTCTTCTTCATGATAAAGCACGCGATGAGCGGCAAGATCAATCACGAGCGCGCCAAAGGTGAGAATCTCACGATCGGTATCCACTTCCTGATACTCTTCCACTCGGCGAAGCAGCGCTTTTACCCGTGATAACAGTTCTTTTAAGACAAAGGGTTTGGTGAGGTAATCATCGGCGCCCACATCGAGCCCTTCGACCCGATCATCGACTTCCGCTTTAGCACTCACCATAATTACCGGAATCTGCTTATGCGTCGGGTGACTTTTGAGCTCTTTTAAGAGGGTCAAGCCGGACTTTTTCGGCAACATCCAATCTAAGAGCACAAGATCGATCGATTCGTTTTCAATCCGCGCCTCTGCATCAAGCCCATCGTACGCCGAAATGATGCGATAGCCATGGGACTCAAGATACGTGGTAAGCATCTCTTGAATAGTAAACTCATCTTCAACGATTAATATGGTATTCATTGTCTCTCTTACAAGTTTATGGAACGTGATGCAAGTATATAAATGCATTGTGACCGGAATGTGACAAATGTTACCCCGCCGTCATAGAAGGGCGCTATAGCATGATTAAATGACCTGCTTCACAGTTTGCATTTCAATACAAACAAATACAAAGAGATACAAAAAGATGCAGTTCATTACTCGCTATTCGTTCAGTATAGAGGGAATCGAAACGCCCTGCCGAATCTTTTCTTTTAAGAAAAATCCGCTGTAATCTCGTTGTAATCGGGCGTTAACCCTCTGTTAATCACATGTTAATCAATCTCAAGGTCAAGCGCTTCAAGGAAATCACTTGCTTTAAGTGCCTCAACGTAGGCAAGTTTGGCAATAAAATCAGCGATATTCTCCACATCCATCTTCTTCATTGCATTCGCGCGCTGAACCTCTACGGTTCGCACCGCCACATGCAAGGTATCGGCAATTTTCCGATTGGTAAGCCCTGCGAAAACTAGCGCACTCACGGCCTTTTCCCGCTCTGACAGGGTGGCAAAACGCGCATCAAGCTCATATTGCTCAAACCGTTCTGTGGCGAGCTTTTCCGCAATGGAGAGCGCGTTTACAAGTTTCGCCATCGAGACCGGTTTTTCTAAAAAGTCCGCCGCGCCCTCTTTGAGCATCGCAACCGCCTGCGCGACATCTCCATGCCCGGTTAAAATAATCGGCACTACGGCGCTTTTATGGGCTTTAAGATAACTCACCACCTCTTGCCCGCTCATCTTTGGCATCCGCAGATCGACAATGGCGATCGCGGGCTCCTTAAGATTCGCTTCCTCAATAAAAACGGCGCCATTTTCCCAGAGTGACACTGCCTCATACTCGAGCTGACGCACCAAAAATTCGCACGACTCGCGCACCTCACGCTCATCATCAATAATATAGACTTTCATGGTTGGATTATGGGTCATCGTTCTCTTTTCCTGCAAGTTCTTCGCGCTGATAGGGGCATTTATGGCCACTTGGTAAAATGATTCGAATCGCGGCGCCGTTCGCCTCTTTACGATTCGCTAGACGGAATTTTCCGCCGATTGAGGCAATTAAGCGTTCGCAAATCACGAGTCCAAGCCCTAGCCCCTCTTGTTTAGTGGTTCTAAAGGGGACAAATGGCGCGTCGAGAATCTCTTCACTAAAGCCACTGCCGTTATCGGTAATGAGAATTTTGTAATAATCCCGCTCACATTTTGCCTCAATAATAATATGATTCGCCCCCGCCTGCACTGCGTTGAGGAGCGTATTGGTAATCACCTGTTCCAAGATTGAAATTACGGTGAAAATTGTCTGATGGCAATCGATATTAACATCGATCTGCACCCGGTTTTTATTTTGCAGCCGTGTCATCTCAATAATGCGCAGGATAAAGGGCTGAAGATCGACCCACTCCATCTGATGGCCCTGCTTTGGTTTTGCCCACGCTTGAAGATTTTTAATAATGGCGTTGCAATGCTCAACTTGCTGGGCAATTCGCTCCATCGGCCCAATGAATTCCGTCGGATCACCGCCTTTTTTAAGCCCATAGGCACTCCCTTCCGCGTAGTTACGAATTGCCATTAACGGCTGATTGAGTTCGTGGCCAATTCCGCTCGCGATCTCGCCCAAAATATAGAGCCGATCCGCCCGCGAGAGCATCTCTTCATATTCATGCAGCGTATGATAGACCGTTTCAAGCTGAATGCGCTGACGCCGTGCCGTCCACGTAAGCCAAAGGTGATTCACCATGAGTAAAAACATCCCTAATAAAATCCCCATCAGCCAGATTTTATAGGTCTGCGCGAGCCGAATCACCGTCTGCCACAAGGTTTCATCCACTTTGATGAGGCCAGAGAGTTTTTGTAATTCAAACACCTCCCCAAGCCCGACCGGAAGCCCCCAAGTTGGCTGACGCTCATCTTGTTCACTAAAGAGAAATTGACGAATCCGTTGTGCGTCGTGTTCATCTAGCGAGGGGAGCGCGGCGAGCGACCAATTATGCAGAAGCGGCGTACTGCTTAAACAACCCCCGAGCGCAGGATAAGGCGATAACAGCCTAAATTTAGACCCCACCAATTCCCCATTTTGCACCATGTGCTCAAACATACAGGTCGGCGCAATGGTCGCATCCACTTCCCCCTTTTCAAGCAGCAAAATCCCCTGCTCGATCGGATATCCGGTAAAGATCACCTCATAATCCCGCGGCGCTTCTAACCCTTCATCATAAAGATGTTTATAGGCGAGCAAAAAGCCCCCAAACGCATTCGGGCCCACCGCCGAGACCCGTTTTCCTTTAAGGTCACTCGGCGATTCAATGCCACTTGCTTTGGTGACCCAGATGGCGCTCCCGATCTCACTATATTGATTAAAGGTGTTGAGATTGCGCTTTAAACTCGCCATCCAACGAATCGACACATTGGGCTGAATCGACAAAAAACTCGCCTGATGCCCAAGGATTAGATCTACCTCGCCGCTATTGGCCACCGCATCAAATTCATTAAGATTGATCGCCTGCATCGTAAAATCATATTGCGGAAGATGCTCATTTAAATGAGCAATCCAAGGACTCCAACTATTAAATGCTGTTGCTTTCCCTTTCGGTGCCAAGATGCCGATCTTAATTGGACGTTTTTCGATCAACGGCTCATTTTGTGCAATATTTAGACGATTTTGAGGCTCCAAATTATCAGCATAAATCACGCCATGGCCAATCAAGCAGATAGAGAGAACAATCAAGCGCCATAACTGTGGCCAATTGTCGAAGTTTCTTGCCTTTTTGCTCATATGCGCACTCATTTTATTGCTGTAGGTCAATTATTTTCGCCCTATGTGGTTTACCACAATAGAGCGCTTTATTTAAATCACCGATTATAGGCTCACACTTTAGTGATTTTCAGATTTTTTCACAACTGAATCACCATTTTTTTAGGGAGGCACTATGAGCATTAGTCGTCGAAATCTTTTAAAACAGCTGACTGCAATCACCGCAGGCGCCACCGTGATGAGCCTTGCGGAAGCAAAACCGCTCTTTTCACCAAAGCGTCGTGAAGGGGATGAAACCAAGCGTTATGGCATGCTAATCGATCTACGTCGTTGCATTGGATGCCAAGCCTGTACCGTGAGCTGCTCGGTGGAAAACCAGATGCCTCCCGGACAATTTCGTACTACCGTACGTCAATATCAAGTAATCAATAATTTAACCGAAGAAGCGACTAACGTAATGCTTCCTCGTCTTTGCAATCATTGTGACAATCCCCCATGTGTGCCGGTTTGCCCTGTACAGGCGCCCTTCCAGCGAAAAGATGGCATTGTCGTTGTGGACAATAAAAAATGCGTTGGCTGTGCTTACTGTGTGCAGGCTTGCCCCTATGAAGCGCGGTTTATCAACCATGAAACGGGCACCGCGGATAAATGCACCTTTTGTGTTCACCGCTTAGAGGCCGGTCTTTTACCGGGATGCGTTGAATCCTGTGTTGGTGGCGCGCGAATTATTGGCGATCTTAAAGACCCCAATAGCACCATTAGCCAGATGCTCGATGAGCACAAAGCGGACATTAAAGTCTTAAAACCGGAACAAGGCACGATTCCTCAAGTCTTCTATTTAGGGCTTGATGAGGCGTTTACCAGCAACGTTCAAGGACAAGCAATGCTTTGGCAGGAGGTCAAATTATGATTCGCGAACTGCTCACTCACCCTCAAGAACTCGCCTGGCTTCCATGGGCGGTTCAATACTTTTTCTTTATCGGCATTGCGGCAACGGCGGCATTTGTGGCGATCGGCATACGCTGGTTTGGTAAAGGGAATTACAAAAAAACCGAACTTGTGACCTTAGCGATTGCTGCGACCTGCGGCATCGTTGGGCCTATCGCGCTCAGTGCCGACCTACATCAACCAGGCCGAATTATGAACTTCTACCTTAGTATCACTCCATGGTCTTGGATGTGGGTCGGTGCGATCATTGTGCCGGGCTTTGTGGCGGCGCTCCTACTCCAATTTTTGCTCGTCGTACGGGAAAATAGCGTCAAAGAGAACACTTTTAAGTGGCTTCGCTTTATTCACTGGGGCAATTATAACGAAACGCGCCTCATCCCCTTTGTCTCGATTGTGTTAGCACTCACTGCATTTGGCATCGTGCTCTATACCGGGAAAGAGGTCAATGTGTTAAAAGCGCAAGCGCTCTGGCATTCTCCTTGGCTTCCGTGGGCCCTCTTCTTTACAGCGCTCCAAGCGGTGCCGATGCTGATTAAAACATGGAAAAACTGGGCAAATATTGATGAAAAAGCCCCCTTTTTAAATCATCTACAACTTTTTGGTCTTTTGGGCGTTGCGGCAACCTTAGCCGGTTGGGCACTCTCAAATGATCCGGCGGGCGAAGCATTTCGCTCACTCCCCGAACAGGGTTCGGTTTGGTTCACGATTGGTCTTGGTCTCCTTATCTACTTTGCGTCATTGCTTAGTTTCACACTCTATACTTACCGAGATAATCGCATCAAATCGCGCCTTTTATACCTAGTGCTTGCACTGATGAGTCTCTCACTTGCCTGGACGGTGCGTTGGGCGATCCTCATGCAGACACAAACTTTGCCAAAGTATAACGTCATCATCAATCCCTACCACTTAAGCTGGGGCTTTGACGGCGCACTTGGCATCATCTCCACCTTTGGGTTATGGCTCACACTGCTAATTGTCTTCTGGAGTCTACTCCACGATCGCTGGTTTACGTTTAAAGGAGCTCATCATGGATAAGAAACTCGATAAAAAACGTCGGAATATTGTAAAAGGCATTGCCGCTGCCGGAGGCGCCGCCGCATTTGTCGCAGGCTATAGTAATACTGCGAAAAACATGGTGACCGGCATGATCGATGGCACCTCAAGCGAGCCAACCGATGATCGCATTGCCGGGAACGCCCTTCCCGTTGAAGGCAGAATCCAAGATGGAGAATTTATTCAGTCGGCAAAACAGGTGGTCTCCAATACCCAATGTTTTGGTTGCTGGACCGTGTGTGGCGTGCGCGTACGCGTCGATTCTGAAAAGAACGAAATCATGCGCATTATGGGAAATCCCTATCATCCACTATCACACGAAGAACACTATCCCTATGAGCTTCCCATTAAAGAGGCGTGGAGCCGTCTTGGGGGAGAAAATGGGTTAAACGATCGTTCAACGGCTTGCGCGCGCGGAGCGTCAATGGCCGAAGGCGTAACCAGCCCCTATCGCGTTCTGTCGCCTTTAAAACGAGTGGGAAAACGAGGCGAAGGGAAATGGAAACGCATCAGCTTTGAAGAACTTGTCAAAGAAGTCGTTGAGGGAGGGGATCTTTTTGGTGAAGGTCATGTCGATGGCTTGCGCGCAATTCGTGACTTAAATACACCAATCGACCCCGCTTATCCTGAATATGGTCCAAAGGCGAATCAGCTGCTCATTACCAATGCGGGAAATGAAGGGCGTGAGGTCTTAGTTAAACGTTTTGCATTTAACTCATTTGGCACCAAAAACTTCGCTCAACACGGCGCTTATTGTGGACTCGCATATCGTTTGGGTTCCGGCGCTGTGATGAATGATATGCAGAAAAATGCCCACGCGAAGCCCGATTTTGATCATATTGAATTTGCTATTTTTATGGGGACTTCACCTGCGCAATCAGGCAATCCCTTTAAACGCCAAGGACGGCAACTCGCAACGGCGCGAACTAAGGATGTAGATGAGTTTTCGTACGCAGTCGTTGCTCCCAATTTACCGATGACCAACACGCTCGCAACGAAAAATAATACTTGGATTCCGATTTTACCCGGAACCGACTCGGCGCTCGCGATGGCGATCATCCGTACCATTATTGATGAAAAGTGGTACAACGAAACTTACTTAAAAACCCCCGGAAAAGCCGGCATGGCCCATCACAATGAGGTGAGCTGTTCAAACGCGACTCATCTTGTGATCACCAATACCGATCACCCGCTTTACGGTAAATTCCTCCGTGAGGCCGACATTAAAGCGATCGATACCCCGCGTGGTGATAGCGCGATTTTAGTGGTGGATGAGGCAAGCGCTGAATTTGGATTAGAAGCATCTGTTTTAACCGGTCAGCTTGAAGTTGAGCGAGCAATTACCCTTCTTGATGGCTCAAACGTTACGGTGAAATCAAGCTTTACCCTATTAACCGAATCAGCGCATAAGCACAGCATCAGCGAATATAGCGAGATGTGCGGCGTGCCTGAAAAAACGATCTATGGTCTATCGCGTAAATTCACCAGTCACGGACGCAAAGCCGCGGTCATTAGCCATGGCGGCATGATGAGCGGCAACGGCTTTTACAATGCGTGGTCAGTGATGGCGATGAACGTTTTGATCGGCAATATGAATCATAAAGGCGGTCTGTTGGTCAATGGCGGAAAATACAGAGAGTACGCCGATGGCCCGCGCTACAACATGAATGCGTTTAAAGGCATGGTTGAACCGAAAGGCATGATGATTGCCCGTGCGAAAAAACCGTACGAGACCTCAACGGATTACAAAAATCGCCTGCAAAATGGGGAGAATCCCTACCCTGCAAGTCGTCCTTGGTATCCCTTTGCCGGTGGTCAGTCTTCAGAGGCGCTAATTTCAGCGCTTGGGCACGATCCCTATCCGCTTAAAGCGTGGATCAGCCATATGACCAATCCCGTTTATGGCATCGCTGGGTTTAGACAATTACTCATTGATAAACTCGCCGATCCGAAAGTATTACCACTCTTTGTGGCCGTTGATGCCTATATTAATGAAACCACGGCGTTTGCCGATTACATCATTCCCGATACGCACAACTTTGAGAGCTGGGGCTTTACCGCTCCGTGGGCCGGCGTTCCGTTTAAAGCGTCCACCGCTCGTTGGCCGGTGATTGAGCCTCATGTCGATAAGACGAAAAATGGCGATCCGATCTGCGTTGAGAGTTTCTTTATCGCGGTGGGTAAAGCGATGAATTTACCTGGAATTGGCGATGATGCGATTCAAGATGCAAACGATCCATCGATCCACTACCCCTTCAATCGCCCGGAAGATTATTATCTCCGTGCGGCGGCAAATATGGCCTTTGATGATTCACCCGTGCCAGATGCAACCCGCGAAGAGATGAATCTCACCGGGGTGAGCCGTCTTAAAGATAAGCTCGAGGCCGTGTTAAAGCCTGAAGAGCAGATGAAAGTAGCTTATATCTATGCTCGCGGCGGCCGTGTGGCTCACTTTGAAACGGGCTGGGATGGCGATCATCTGCGTAAAAAATGGCCGATGACGATGCAGCTTTGGAATGAAACGGTGAGCGTTCATAAACATTCAACGAACGGCGAGCGTTATAGCGGTTGCCCGACCTATTATCCGTCACGCTTTGTCGATGGGTCGAGCATGCGCGATCACTATACGCAACATGAGTGGCCGTTCCTGCTGACCTCGTTTAAGTCCCATTTAATCAGCAGTACTGCGGGATCAAATCTTCGCATGCGCATGATTAAACCCACGAACCTCGTGGGCTTAAATGCCGGTGATGCGAGCCGTTTAGGCATTGAAAATGGCGATATTGTCTATATCGAATCGCCTTCCGGTAAAGAGGAAGCGCAAATTATGGTGCTCGATGGGGTAATGCCCGGCGTGATTGCGATCGAGCATGGGTATGGTCACCGCGATATGGGCGCACGCGCACACTATATCGATGGCGAGCCAATCTATTTTAATAAACATGTGGGAAGCGGGCTTAATCTCAATGATTTAGCGATTCAAGACCCAACCCGAAATATCGCTGCGCCTTGGCTCGACTGGGCAACGGGTGCAGTGGTTCGTCAGGGGATTCCTGCCAAAATTTACAAGGCGTAATAACGCCCAATAAAAAAATATCCAGGAGGATATGAAGTGAGGAGAATAAACAACAATAACAAGGAACGCGTTAACACATAGTTATTTAAGCAATATACATTTCCCGAAAAACGCACGATTTAGCATTTATACTTACTTCGCGCCAATCCAAATTTTGTTTAGTTCATCGTACATTGAACCACGTTCGGAATTGGCTTTTTAAGGCACTGTTTCCCGGCAGTGCCTTCTTTTTGTCCGCGTGATTTATCATTCCAAATTATTGATCTAAACTATTGGTCCGATTTAGCTTTAAGCTTCACGTCCTGCATCTTCCGAGCCGCACGAAAGGCGCGAATCTGCACAATAAGTAAAATCGCAGTGATGATCGAGGCTGAAAAATCCGCTACCGGAATCGATGCCCATACCCCAACGGTTCCGAAATATCGTGGGAGCGTAAAGAGTGCGGGAAGCAGAAATAGGAGCTGACGGCTCACGCTCAACACGATCGATTGCGCCACTTTACCAATGCTTTGGAAAAAGCTTGTCGCAACAATTTGAAAGCCCACAATCGGCAATAAAATCCCAGAAATCCGCATTGAACGAATCGTTTCATCGATAATCGCATGATCAGACGGTTTAAAGAGATTGACCACCACATGAGGGAAAAAGAGGCTGATAATTAAGCCCACAAGCCCCATCGTCATACCGATTTTAATGGTGTATTTAAGCGCCTCTTCCACCCGCTCATATTTCGCCGCGCCGTAGCTATAACCGACGATCGGTTGCATCCCTTGCGTCAATCCCACCATAATCATAATCATCAGCATTAAGAGCGCATTCATAATGGTATACGCACCAACGGCCGCTTCGCCTCCATAGATATCGAGCTGACGAATGATAATAAAGACCACCGTACTTGAGACCAGTTGCATCAAAAATGGGGACATCCCAATGCTTAAAATCGCTTTGGCAATCTCTTTATCAATGCGAATATAGCGTAGGCGCAGACGTAACGTTCTCGATTGCACGGTAAAATGATAGAGCACTAAAATCGTACCCACAATCATTGAGATCACCGTCGCAATTGCAGCCCCCTCAATCCCCCACTCAAATTGTCTTAAGAAGAGCGGCGCCAAAATAATATTGACTACCAGCGTAAAGATCATAATATACATCGCTTTTCGCGGATAACCCGACGCACGCATCATATTATTAAAGCTAAAACAGAGCGTCGAGAAAATACTGCCGGGAAGGAAGAAGCTTAAAAATGCCTTAGTATAATACGCCATCTCCCCTTTTGCCCCGAGCATTCGTACCACCGGATCTAAAAATGCAAAGAGCAGGAGCGACACCGTTAGCGTGAGCCCGAGCGTCAACAACAGCGCCGTTCCGAGCACTTTTTCCGCCTTTTGTGAGGAGCCTTGCCCCAAAAAGATCGAAATTCGGCTCGCAGACCCCGCGCCAACGAGCATGCCAAACGCGGCAATAATAATCATAATCGGGAGCGCAACGCCCATCGCCGTCATCGCCGCATCCCCTAAATAGGGGGTATTCCCCACAAAGTAGCGCCCAATAATATTATAGAGCGCATTAACCGAGCTTCCGATAATTGCCGGAAGCGCATAACGCCACAACAGTCCTTTTATAGGCGCCCGTTCGAGCGCATCAATTCGATTATTACTCATAGATTCCTTTTTTAGTCTCTGATTGAGGATTCAATCCCTGCAATCCTGTTTCTCTCTATTTCTCGTCGGTTCCTAGTGGACTTCGTTCTAATAATAATGATTCTTATTTAATCTAAGTAGTCTACCCTATTTTTAGTCGATGTTTGTCAATCCCGCAAAAAGATTGCCACGAACCTGCCTTAAAACGACTCTTTGTCGACAGTCAATCCCTCTATTTTAGGGAATTTTTAATGAAAGTGCGAAACTTTTTTACATAAGTTCACTAAACTAATGGGTAAGCCATTCATATTAAAATTATCTTTCTTAACATTTATGTCAGCGCCTCGGTGCTTGGTCTTGGTTCATGGTTTGGGTACTTGGTCAAAAAGCGAAAACAGTGCTTTCGTTTGAAGTTTTATATGGAATTTTAAAACATGATAAGCAAAAGTTATCGAAATGAACTCTCTGAAACCCCTTGTATGGTGCAAGATTACGCCATTCTTTAACTTTATTAATCGTTCTCATTAATAAATACCATATGAAAAGCGCGGTGCGATATGGTTAAATGAAAACCATCAGATTTATCCAAAGTTTTGAAACACCCTTTCAATCTTATTCAATATCATCACTTATAGAGTCCGCACATTAGCGGAACGACATTAACAACAATTGTAAGGAGATTTGCAATGCCTATCGATAGAATTAAAAATGAACTTCCAGAATATGCTCGTGATATGCGTCTTAACTTCTCAACGGTATTATCAGAAGCCGGAGCGCCAGGGTTAACGGACAAACAGATCGCGGCGATCGCACTAGCATCGGCAATGAGCACCAAATCACCAAGCTTAATTGAAGCGATGACTGAATTTGCAGGCGCAACGCTCTCTGAAGAAGAGATGACCGGCGCGAAAATCGCCAACAGCATCATGAGCATGAACAACATCTACTACCGCTTTGTTCACTTAGTGAGCGATAGTGAGTATAGCAAACTTCCTGCACGTTTACGCATGAACGCAATGAGCAATCCTGGCATCGATAAAGAGACCTTTGAGCTTGCATCAATCGCTGTATCAGCCATTAACGGTTGCGGTATGTGTATCGATTCACACGAGAAAAACCTACGCGGCATGGGCGTGAGCACGCAAGGCATTCAATCTGCTATCCGTATCGCGGCAACCCTTTTCTCTGTAAGCATTGCACTCGCTGACTAAGCACAATACGTCAACACGACGATACACGACACGATAACACCTCGTTACGTTAAGATTGCCATGATGGCAATGGAAGATTAATCAATACTGTTGTAAGGATATGACAGGATTAATCTTCACCTTTCAAAGACCGATTCCTTAGTACCCTCGAATCGGTCTTTTTTTGCCTTTTTAAACCGGTGAAGCGCCGCAGAATTGCCTAAAGAAAAAGCAGCCTTCCCCTCCCCTTTTTTCTCACTCTTTGTGATAAGCTAAAGACGTTAAATTTTGTAGGAGAATGGTGTGAAAGAGTATTGGAATCAACTGGCAAGTGGCACCAAAAAAGCCGCTTCCCACATTGCCCTAGCCAATTCTGGGCAGAAAAATCGCTTTTTAGAGCATCTCTATGAAACGATCCTAAATCACAAGGCCGATATCATCGCTGAAAATGAGAAAGATCTCGAGAATGCCGCATCACAAAACTTTGATGAGGCTTTTTTAGATCGCCTTCGCTTAAATGACGCGCGCATTACCGATATGGCCAATGGCGTCAAAGAGATGATTCTCCTCCCCGATCCTGTCGGCGAGATGAGCGATATTAAAATTCGTCCTTCAGGCATCAAAGTGGGGAAAATGCGTGTTCCGCTTGGCGTGATTGCCATTATTTATGAATCGCGCCCTAATGTAACGATCGATGCGGCGGCGCTCTGCGTAAAATCCGGGAATGGTGCGATTTTACGCGGCGGCAGTGAAGCCTTTCATACCAATCAATATTTAGGATCGCTCCTAAAAGAGGCGTTAACAGCGGCGGAGCTTCCTGAAGAGGCCGTTGGCGTCATTAATACTACCGATCGCTCAATGGTCGATTATATGATCGGCTCACCTGAGTATATCGATGTGGTGATTCCCCGGGGCGGTAAATCCTTAGTTGAGCGCATTAATAATAATGCTACCGTACCCGTTATTAAGCATCTCGATGGCATTTGCCATACTTATATTGATGATGCGGCGGATATGGAAAAAGCGGTGGCCGTTGCCGATAATGCTAAAACGCAGCGTTACGCGCCCTGTAATTCCTTAGAAACCCTGCTCGTGCATGAATCGATTGCCCCTGTATTTTTGCCTAAAATTGGAGCAATCTATGCAGAAAAAGGCGTTGAGATGCGTGCGTGCGAGAAAACCCTTCCCCTTCTTAAATCCGCAGGGATTAATGCTATTTCAGCGACGGAAGAGGATTGGAGTGCTGAATATTTAGCCCCGATTATCGCGATTAAAATCGTCCGCGATATGATGGAAGCGACCGAACACATTAATCATTATGGCTCGCATCACACCGATGTGATCTTAACGGAAAATCATTCGCGCGCTATGTACTTTTTGCAAGCGGTCGATTCGGCGTGCGTCATGATCAATGCCTCGTCCCGTTTTTGCGATGGGTTTGAATTTGGCCTTGGCGCTGAGATCGGTATCTCAACGGATAAATTACATGTCCGTGGCCCTGTTGGGTTAGAAGGCCTCACCTCGCAAAAATATATTGTTTTTGGAAATGGTGAAGGACGAAAATAGGCCAATCCAAAGGAGCAACCTTTACTAAAAGGTGCTAGAATAATTGACCAAAGTTTATTTCAGATCAATGATCCACACACTTACTTGGAGTGAATTTCAATGACAGAACAAGCAACATTAGCTAAAATCAAAGATCAAGTAACCAACAACGCCGTTGTGATCTATATGAAAGGTAGCCCACAATTCCCCATGTGCGGTTTTTCAAGCCGTGCAGCGCAAGCACTTGCGGATACCGGTCTTCCCTTTGCGTTTGTAAACGTATTAGATGATCACGAAGTTTTTGAACATCTTCCAAAATATGCCGAATGGCCCACCTTCCCACAAATTTATATCGGTGGCGAACTCGTTGGAGGCTGCGACATCGTACTCGAACTTGCAGAGCGCAACGAACTCAAAGCGATGATGGAAGAAGCCATCAATAACGAAGCGTAAATTGTAAAGTCCCACTTCTTTAAGTGGGATTTTTCCATGACCTTTTTGATTCTCCCTACTAAAGGAAATGATTATGTCTGTAATCGAAGTCAAACATCCTCTTATTGCTCACAAACTCGGTAAAATGCGTAAAGAAGGCAT
Source organism: Lysobacteraceae bacterium (assembly GCA_012513365.1). Taxonomy (GTDB): domain Bacteria; phylum Pseudomonadota; class Gammaproteobacteria; order Cardiobacteriales; family Wohlfahrtiimonadaceae; genus CALZBJ01. The sequence continues at coordinate 13,414 of JAAZCI010000073.1, read as the reverse complement.
CTCTACCCGTGATTTTAGAGCCCTCTCATCAGAAATTGCCATGCTGTTAACCTACGAAGCAACGAAAGACCTCGAAATGGAAGAGCGCGTTGTTGAAGGTTGGGCAGGCGAAGTGACCGTTGAGCAAATTAAAGGTCTTAAAGTGACACTCGTTCCCATTTTGCGCGCAGGCGTAGGAATGCTTCAAGGCGTTCTCGATCTGATTCCAAGTGCACGGGTATCGGTGGTTGGATTTGAGCGTGATGAAACAACGCACGAGCCACGCGCTTATTACCAAAAACTCACCTCACAAATGAGTGAGCGTACCGCGATTATTTTAGACCCAATGCTCGCAACAGGTGGTACCGCGGTAGCAACGGTTGAACTTCTTAAAAACGCCGGCTGTAAACGCATTAAAGCGCTCTTTATGGTGGCCGCCCCTGAAGGCATTGAAGTGCTTAAATCAGCGCATCCTGATGTTGAAATCTATACCGCATCCGTTGATGAGGGATTAGATGAAAACTCATACATCCTTCCCGGTCTTGGTGATGCGGGCGATAAGATTTTTGGAACGCTCCAATCGTCTAAATAAGCGATATTATTGGCTTATGCCGAATAATTAAGGCAGTCATCCTATTAGAATAATTAAAAAGTGAGGCACTCCCTATGATTCGACGTGATCTACGTTTCTTTTCCATCGTATTGACGAGCATTTTTTGGCTCTGCAATCTAAGTTTCGCAAACACGAGTCATGAGGAGTGGTACCTCAAAGGTAAAGAGGCCATTCGCGCAAAGAATTGGTCTCTTTATCAATCAGCCGCTCAACAATTGAGTAACTCAAACCTCAAACCCTATCTTGAGTTTAATTATCTCCACGCCCGCGTTAATGATCTTCCTGAAACGGAGATCATCCAATTTTTAACGAATCATCGCGGCGCTGATTTTTACGGCATGCTCAGCAATCGTTTTTTTAGCGAACAACTTAAAAAGCGCAATTATAAAGTCATTCTCGACAATAAACCGCTGCTCAACACATTATCGCTTCGTTGCATTGGCTATGATGCGGCGATTGAAGCGTATAACGAATTTGATAGCGCCAACTTTAAAAAAGAGTGGCTCTCGGTGACCGGCATTCCCGGCACATGCCAAAAGGCTGAAACTAAGCTCTTAGCGAGCAATCAATTGACGGTTCACGAATTAACGCAAAAGATTATGGAGCGTCTTGAGAAAAACTACATCACTCAAGCAGAACGCCTCATCAATCATCTTCCCCAAAAAAACCAAGGTTACTATCGTTACTTTGTGAAATTACTGCGTAATCCGAGCAGTGTAATGGGTGAAAAAACCTTCTATTCTGATTCAAGCGCACTCTACACCCAAGTGATTCACGCGTGGTCAAAAAACAACTCCGTTGCCGCACAGCAAGGACTCGATTTTTTACACGCGCGTAATCTGCTTGAACCCAAAGATTATCGTTATCTGCGTGATCGTCTTGCTACCTTCCAAGCCGGCAGAACGGACGTGGATAACCGTTTAGCCCTCTTTAAAGCGATTCCCGCCAATGAAGGAAGCGATGCCGTGTGGGAATGGGGCTTTCGCATTGCGATGCAAGAGGGCGATTATGCTCTTGCCACCACCTTTTTAGATCGTTTATCCGATAGTGCAAAAGCCGATGAAGTGTGGCGTTTCTGGCGAGGGTATCTCTATGAGATCGTCGGTGATACCGCGCGCGCAAATGCTGAATATCGCGCCATTAAAGATCGTTTTTCCTTCTACGGATTTTTAGCCTCTGATCGTTTAAATGAGCCGTATACCGCCCTTAATACCCTTGTTAAAGAGCGTATGAGCCGCCCGAGTACCGATAATCTTCCAAGTGATTTTTATCTAGCGCTCTCTCTTCACAATGTCGATGAAGAATTTTTTGGACGTTTACGTTGGCTCGCCGCACTTAAAAACACCAATGCCAACACCAAACATGCCGCAAGCCTTCTTGCGGAAAAAGCAGGCTATTACAATTTAAGTCTGATGGCCGGAACCCAAGCGAAAGCTACCGGTGGCCTCTCGCTTCGCTATCCATCGCCCTATCAAATCACGATTGAAAGCAATCTCAATCGCGACCCAATTTTAACTACCCCGCTCGTGCTTGGACTCATTCGTCAAGAGAGTCTTTTCCATATTAAAGCGAAATCACCAGCAAATGCCTATGGTTTAATGCAACTGTTAATGCCGACGGCGCAAACTGTCTCGCGCGAATTGAAAGAATCGAAACGGGAATCACTCTATAATCCGACAGCGAATATTCGGTATGGCGTCGCCTACCTTAAAAAAGTGGAGAGCGATGTCGGTGCGTGCGTGCCCTATCTATTGGCAAGCTATAACGCCGGCCCCCACAAAGTGAAAGTGTGGAAGAAACACGAAATCGACGATATTGTGCTCTGGATTGAGAGCATCCCCTATTACGAGACGCGCAATTATGTCAAAAGTGTGCTTGGAAACACCATGATCTATCACGCGCTGCTTGGAAAACCTGCGCGCATTAGTGATTATTTAACCTGCCCATAACCCGTTACGCGCTATGGGCGCAACGTTTGGAGCCTTCGCCCCGCCATGTTTTTAAAGTATTTTGTTCTACTCATCATCATTACGGCGACCTATCTCTTTTTTAAATATCGCACTCGCCCAAAACCCGTGATCGATCGCCCTACCCCTGCTCGCTGGTATGAACCTCAAGCAGCGCTTTTTACCCCAGCAGAGCAACATTTTATGATGAGTCTTGAGATGGCGATTGAAGGACTTCCAGTACGCCTTTTTGGAAAAACTCGCATTGCCGATCTCATTCGCGTCACCCGCGGTCTTGCAAGCGATGATTATTCCGCGGCTTTTAGTAAAATTCGCTCTAAACATGCCGATTTTGTTCTTGTGCATCCGCTCTCATTTGCGCCGCTTCTGGTGATTGAGCTCGATGATAGCTCCCATGAGGCCGATGATCGTCAATTTCGTGATGCGTGGGTTGATGAGGCGTACGCGCAAGCGGGATTACCGATTTTACATGTGCCGTTACGAAAACGTTATTCAGAAGAACAGCTGCGCCAGACGATTATTGACATACTCCGCAATCAAGGAATATAGCGATGGATCAACGAAAATATAGTGGTTTTTCCAGCACCACCATGCAAATTCTCGGCATTTTCAGGTTGCTTCTTGCCACCATTTTGGCCGCGCTCTATCTCATTAGTAAACGCTTAATCCCAACAGATGAGGGCTTATCGCAGACGTTTTACATCATTTTTACACTCTATCTTCTCTTTCTGCTGCTCTCCTATCTCTTTTTAAAACGCCCGCGCTTTCAAACGATGCAGGCGATCCGCATTTTCGCCATTGTCGATCTTGCCTATTTAAGCGTCCTTTGTTTTATCACCGATGGACTCGATAGCCCGCTCATCATTATGATGCTGATCTCCATTATGGCCCACGGCGCATTCTTACCCATCTGGCAGGCACTTTCGTTAGTGGCGATTGCAATTCTCTTTCAAGGCTATCTCTGGATCGATAGCAACCGTTATTTTAACTACTACAGTTTTATTGAATATCTTAAAAATCAAGATCTCATTCGGATTTTAACCCAGAGTCTGATTGCTGTTGTTGCGGTTGTGATCACCAACGTCTGGCTGCGTAAATATGAGGCCTCCGAAAAGATCATCACCCAGCAAAACGAGGAGCTTCATAACGCCTCGGTACTCCATGAGATCGTGATTCAACAAGCCAATAGCGGTATCATTGTCGTCGATCATCGTGGAAATATTTTGCTCATTAACGAATATATCCGCATCTGGTTTGGGGGTAATATCGTCACCAATATGCCCCTTAAGCTCTACTCAAAACCGCTCTATGAGCGCTATCTCCTTTGGAAGGATCTCACCTTTAACAATAAAAAGCCGATGCACCATCAAGAGGAGGAGTTTTATGTGGATTTCAAACAGATTCGCACACACAATCTTGAATATACCCTCATTAATATCGAAGAGACCGATCTTGCCAATCAGCGCGCACAGCAAAATAAACTCGCCGCACTTGGCCAGCTAACCGCAGCAATCGCTCATGAGCTTCGTAATCCCATGACCTCCGTCTTCCAAGCGGCGCAACTCTTAAATGAAAAAAAGGAAAAAACGCCGATGGAGAGCCGTCTTTTTGAGATGATTATCAATAACATCAATCGAGCAAATCGCATTATTAGTGAGGTATTGATGATCGCGCGGAAAGACGATCCAACCCTTGAGCGCATTGAATTAGCGACGTGGTCTGAAGAGCTCATGCATGAATTTAATCTCACGCACGCCGAGTTTAAAGAGTGCCTAACCATCGATATTGACGAGGGCTTTAAATGGGTCTATTTCGATCGCAATCACTTCCATCAAGTGGTCTGCAATCTCATCAATAACGCGACGATTCACTCAAAGATGCCTCCGGAAAGCCTTAAAATCACCCTCGCATTTGAGCAGATTGCCGGCAATCCCACCCTCACAATTTACGATAATGGCGTTGGCGTTTCTAAGAAAAATCAAACCCACCTCTTTGAGCCCTTTTTCACAACCGATGTGAAGGGAACCGGACTTGGACTCTTCTTGGTTAAAGAGATCTGCGAAATTAATCAAGCGCATATCGATTATGTTTCAAATAGTGCGAAAGGATCAGGCTTTAGACTCATTTTCTCTTCCCCAATGTAGACAAAAAAACGCTATAATAGTTGGCAGACTACGAATTGATCTGATTCGCCTTATTTTGTTTCACTTTCCCTAAAAGAGAGAAATCATGGAACCCCGATATACTGCCCTAATCATTGATGATGAAGTGGATATATGCGAGCTCATCGAGATGAGTTTTATGTCCATCAATATCGACTGCGTGAAAGCCTATTCCGTTAACGATGCGATTGTTGCCCTGCAAAAACAGGATTTTGATGTCTGCTTCACCGACTTAAAACTCCCTGATGGCAACGGCTTTGAGATTATTGAGTATATTCAAGAGCGGAAACCGAATCTTCCCGTTGCAATGATGACCGCCCATGGAAATGTGGAAAGTGCTATTGAAGCACTTAAAATGGGGGCGTTTGATTTTATCTCCAAACCCTTTGAGCTCGAGCATCTGCGCCGCTTAGCGCTGAGTGCCGTGCAAACGAAAACGGTGCTCTCTGAACAAGAAGCGACCCAAAAAACCATCACGAAAAAGCCCAATAAATATGGCATGTATGGTGAATCGCAAGCAATGGACGAGGTGCGCCGAATTATCTCACGCCTTGCCCGCTCGCAAGCGCCTGTCTACATTAATGGTGAATCAGGAACGGGGAAAGAGCTTGCCGCTCGCGCCATTCATGGGGAAAGTGGCCGCTCGGATGGGCCGTTTATTGCGGTCAACTGTGGTGCGATTCCTGAGCAGCTCGTTGAGAGTGAATTCTTTGGCCACAAAAAGGGAAGCTTTACCGGTGCCGATCGTGATAAGAAAGGGCTGTTTGAAGCGGCGAATAATGGGACAATCTTCTTAGATGAGGTAGCCGATCTTCCCCTTCCGATGCAGGTAAAACTTCTTCGCGCCATTCAAGAGCGTGCGGTTCGCCCGGTGGGTGGCACCGAAGAGATCACAATTAATGCGCGCATTATCTCCGCCTCGCATAAAAATTTAGAACATTTAGTGCTTGAACAAGAGTTCCGCCAAGACCTTTTCTATCGCCTTAATGTGATTACTCTTAATCTTCCGCCCCTGCGTGAGCGACTGGAAGATCTCCCTATTCTCTGCCATCATCTCCTTGAGCGTATCAATGAAGCCAATGGCAGTGAAACGGTGATTACAGGGGATGCGATCGATGCACTTAGCCACTATAATTTCCCCGGAAACGTCCGCGAGCTTGAGAATATTTTAGAACGCGCGAGCGCGCTCTGCCTTGATCAAACCATCACGCCTGAAGATTTGGGATTGGAGCATGGGCTCTTACAAAAACAGGTGGTCAACCGTGATGTCGCCCGCATTGATGCGACGCTTCAAGAGGGAGACACCAAACAAGAGACGATTGCCGAATATTACGAGCCCGATGAAAATGATGAGATTATCGTCCCGAAAGAGGTGACCGATATCGATGATTATCTCGCCCGCGTTGAGAATAAAATCATCTCACAAGCGCTTGAAAATAATCGCAATAAAACCGAAGCAGCGAAAAGTCTTGGCATCTCCTTTAGGCAGTTTCGTTATCGCCTTAAAAAACATAATATTGAAGAGGATTAAGCGTTCATTAAGGCTTTACAGCGTTTTCCGAGAGGATTACACTAGAACGATTGACTATTGTGCGCACAAAAGCGCACGTCTAAAAAGGATAGAGAGGATATGCGCGCGGAAATTATTGTGATTGGCTCTGAATTACTATTAGGGGAATCGATCGATACCAATGGCCCTTGGATTGCGGAACACCTCCGCCAAATTGGGATCGATTGCCATTTTAAAGCGGTGGTGGGCGATAATTTAGACAATATTGCCAATACTTTTACCCTCGCTCTATCGCGCGCGGATATCGTTCTATCGACCGGCGGCCTTGGCCCAACCCAAGATGATATCTCCAAAGATGGCCTTGCAAAAGCCCTTGGAAAACCGCTGGTATTTGATGAACGCCTTGCCGAACGCATTGCAGAAAAATTTGCTGAACGCGGACGTAATATGAGCGAAAATAATCTCCGCCAAGCCTATTATCCAGAAGGTGCGAAAGTGCTCGCAACCCACCCCGGAACTGCGCCCGGAATTCACTATACGATTTCAAACGATGCCGGCGATAAACAGATCTTTTTAATGCCGGGCGTGCCCTCTGAGATGAAGCTGATGATGAGTGAATCGATCATTCCCTTTCTACTCAATCTGCTTCCTAATCCCGAGCAGGTTTTTACCCGTACGATGAAATGTTGGGGGCTACCGGAATCGGACATTGCTGAAAAGCTCAAAACGATTAATGATGAGCTCGATCATGCACACAACCCGAAACTTGCCTATCTCGCATCGGGCATTAATGGCATTAAGGTGAAACTCTCCTCCAAAAACCGAACGCTCGCGGAGGCCGATCAATTAATCGATCCTTATAAAGCCCGCATTGTGGAAATTTTGGGCGATTATATCTTTGGCTATGATGAGGATTCCATGGAATCGGTGGTGGCAAGTCTCCTTGAAACGGCGGGACTCACCCTCGCGCTCTATGAAACCTTTAGCGCAGGCCTTGTCTCCTCGCGCCTCAATGAACTTACCGATAGCACACCCTATTTTAAAGGTGCGGTGATTAATCATGATTCCAATAATATTTTTACCAAATTGCAGGATACGGCCGAGTATTTTGGCGCCGATATCGCGCTCAATGTGAGTGAAGTCACCCGTACCGAACGCAACATTACCCTTGCGCTCAACCTCTATCATGGGGACACACAATTAACCAAAGAGATTACCATTCCGAGCTTTAGTCTTGGGCAAACGCGCCGATTTTCGGTGATTAATCTCTTAAATCAACTCCGTCTTTATTTGCAAAAAAGACCTTAATTTTTCCTAACTAACCTTACATTATATGGAAACAAACGATAAAATTTCTGACTTAAAACCTCCTTCCCGTCAGCCCGAAACCTCGACAGATAGAGCCTTCGAAGAGAGCTTAAATGACTTCTCAAAGCGCACGCCAACGCGAGTGGTGGTGGGCATTATTTGGAATGAAACGCTCGATCAAGTGCTTGTGAGCCAACGTCATATGACGAAAGATTTTGGCGGTCTGTGGGAGTTTCCGGGCGGAAAAGTGGAAGCGCTGGAAGAAGATGGCTTTGCCCTATCGCGGGAACTGCGTGAAGAGCTCGATATCGCCATCAATGATTTTGAATTTGCCTTTAGCATTCTTCATCATTATCCCCATAAAAGCGTCGAGCTTTTGATCTATAATGTCTTCTCATTTTTCGGTAAACCCCGCGGCAATGAGGAGCAACAGATCCAGTGGCGCAATGTAGCCGATCTTCTGATCGATGATTTCCCGAAAGCCAATGGCCAAATTATCGATTATATTCAAGAGCGCGCCGGGTTTTAAAGTCTCAAAACTTTTAACGACTCTCGCCTCATCAAGCAGACACAAAAAACCGTATCGGAGATCATGATCAATCATCTCATCCGATACGGTTTTATCGGTTCTAATGCATTAAACCTGATTAGATTCGGGTTATTTCGAACGCATAATATTTTGTAATGCTTTACGAACCAGCGTATCAACACTCGCGCCCGTCTCCTCTTTCGCCACAGCCTTCACCATTTTTTGAGCATTGGTTTGATTATAACCAAGCGCGACAAGGGCAAGTACCGCATCATCAGAGGCATCTACGGGCGGTGCAAAGAGATCCTCTTTACCCGCATTCATGAGGCTCTCGCTTCCCGCTAAGACATCGATCTTATCGCGAAGTTCTAAAATCAATCGCTCTGCCGTTTTTTTACCAATGCCAGGCACTTTCGTTAGCTGATTGATATCTTCGGCCTGCACCACATGATAGAGCTCGCTTGCGGTTAAGCCTGAGAGAATGACGATCGCACTTTTCGGGCCAATGCCGGTCACTTTGATCAAAATACGAAACGCCTCGCGCTCCTCTTTTGACATAAAGCCATATAAAATGCTCGCATCTTCTCTTAAAATATGTTGAATGTGGAGCACCACCTCGCCCCCGATCGCCGGGAGAAGACAGAAGCTCGACATCGGTAATTCAACATTATAGCCGACGCCATGAACATCAATAATGGCATGATTTGGAGAGCTTTTCTCTGCAACGATGCCCGTTAAACGTCCAATCATTGGATAATCCTTTCTACTTTACGGTGAAATGCATGGGTCAGCGCTGCCGCAAGTGCATCGGCTGCATCCGCTTGAGGCGTACTATTGAGGCGAAGGAGGTGTTGAACCATCGCTTGAACTTGCGCTTTTTCCGCATGGCCACGCCCGACAATGGTCTGCTTAATGCGGGTAGCGGCATATTCATGAACTTCTAAATTCGCCATCGCCGCACAACAGAGCGCAACGCCCCGCGCCTGCCCTAAAATAATCGCCGATTGGGGATTTTTATGCATAAAGACTTCTTCAATGGAAAAAACGCTCGGTTTATAGAGCCCGATCAATTGATCAATTCCTTGAAAAATCGTGTGAAGGCGCACCGCCATGGTTGCCTTGGTATCGGTACGAATACAACCGCTATCGATATAGTGATAGCGATTGCCTTCAACTCTGATCACCCCGTATCCCGTAATGCGTGAGCCGGGGTCGATCCCTAAAATAATCATATGATTAAATGAGTTCCGCTAAGATCTCTTCTGAGATATCCGCGTTTGAATAGACCTGTTGCACGTCGTCTAAATTCTCAAGTGCATCCACGAGCGCCATCATTTTTTGCGCATCGTCGGCATTGAGCGATACCGTGTTATCGGCGTACATCGTCACTTCTGATTCTTCCGGCTCAAAGCCCGCTTCCACCATCGCTTCGTGCACTTCAACATAGGCTTGAGGCGTGGTTAACACTTCCATTGAACCATCATTATCGACGATCACATCCTCGGCACCGGCCATAATCGCCGCTTCCGTGAGGCCATCTTCATCGGTCCCTGACGGATAAGATAAAACGCCACGCTGGGTAAATTGGAACGCAACGGAACCGCTTGTACCTAAGTTTCCGCCATGTTTGGTAAATGCGTGACGCACTTCACCAACGGTACGATTTCGGTTATTGGAGAGACAGTCGACCATCACAGCCACGCCGCCTGCACCATAACCTTCGTAACGAATCTCTTCATCGGGCTCCCCATCGCCTAAACCTAAACCGCGATTGATTGCACGCTCGATATTATCCTTCGGCATGTTCGCCGCTAAGGCACGGTCCATCGCTAAGCGCAACCTAGGATTAGTATCGGGGTCACCATTTTTGCCTTCGCGCACTGCAACGGTAATTTCACGAATGAGGCGAGTGAAGATTTTTCCGCGTTTTTTATCCTGCGCCCCTTTACGATGTTGAATGTTAGCCCATTTACTATGACCTGCCATACTAATTTCCTTTATTTTGATTCCAAAAAACAGAGCCTATTTTAGCATAAACTCACGCAAAAATAGGAATGATAAATAGTCGTGACTCGTTGATATCCTCGTTTTTTCACAAAGATCAACGACAATGATCGCGGCTCTTTAAATTTGTTTACATAACTTCTTATAACGTGACCAGTCCATGACGCGCCACTAAAATATCGAGCAAGTTTTCACAACCCTCTTCAAGCAGGTTGAGCACATGCTCAAACCCTTCCGCCCCGCCAAAATAAGGGTCCGGAATTCCATCAATCTCATCGATCGTATAGATAAAATCGATCATAGGAAAGACCTTTTGCTGATCCGCCGGCCCGCGCGTTAAAGTTAAGGTGTTGCGGTGATTGTCCTGATCCATCACGATCAAATAATCAAACTGATCAAAATCCTCCACCATCAATTTTCGTGAGATGGAGTCAAATGCATAATTCCGCGTCTTTCCCGCAGCTCGCATACGTGCATCGGGCAGATCCCCGTCATGATACCCGGAGGTTCCTGCAGAATCGATCTTAAACATATCGCTAAGACCGCGCTTCTCCACCAATGCCTGAAAAATGCCTTCCGCCGCCGGAGACCTGCAAATATTACCAAGGCAGATAAATAGAACGCCAATCGATTGAGTCGCTTTTGTCATCATTCCCTCTCCTATTGATTTACGTTATTTAGCGGATTCGTGCGCGAGCGCAATGTGATAAAGCAAAACTGCCGCCGCGATACCGACATTAAGTGATTCAGCTTGCCCTAAAATCGGGATTTTTACCGCTTGATCCGCCGCGTTAATAAGCGCTTCTGACACCCCTTGCCCTTCATTGCCCATAATGAGCGCCACTTTTTGAGGCACCTCGCACTCGTGGAAATAGGTGGATTCTGTCAAATCGGTAACCCAAGTGTAATAGCCTTCCGCTTTAAGCTCTGGAAGTAACGCCACCAAATCCGCCTTATAGATAGGAAGATGGTAGAGCGAACCTTGCGTTGCGCGAATGGTTTTATCGTTATAAAGATCGGCGCAGCCTTTGCCAAGGACTACCGCAGAAAATCCGGCAGCATCGGCCGTACGAATCATCGTGCCTAAATTCCCCGGATCTTGCACCGCATCGAGTAGTAAAAGATGGCCTTGTTGCGGCGCATAATCGAGCTCACCAAAGCCCACCACCGCGGCAATCCCTTGAGGCGAGGGCGTTTGCGAGATCGATTTAAACACACTATCGCTCACCACCGTAACGGGAAATTTCGTCCACGCAAGCTGTAGATCGCTCCCTTCCACCACGATAATCTCTTTAATATCCGCGCCCGATTGAAGCGCCTCTTCTAAAAGATGTACGCCCTCAATCCAGTAGGCTTTCTCAACATCACGATGCTTTTTTTGGGAGAGTTTACGCCACGCTTTAACGCGATCATTTTGGCTCGATGTGAGAATCTCGTTCACTAAATTCGCCTTCTTCTAAAGAGTTAAATAGGAGCATTGTAACAAATCCCCTTTTTGAGCGCTGATTATGATTTTCTAATCGCTGTTCTCGGTCTTTTTAAGGCCCAAAAAGCATGGTATGATTGCCCTGTAACCCGCTCATCGATCGCTTCTTTAAAGGAACTGATATGAACCGTTTTCTTTCATCGACACCCGCATCGCACGCTTTCAAACGCTTAAGCGCTATCACGCTCTTTATCGCGCTCGGTTTAATAAACCCTTCGATCAGTTTTGCTGAGGAATCTAGCGTCAAAGATGGGGTGAAGTCTTTTTTTTCAAATACTGTTAAAAAGAGTAAAGAGGTGATTTCCGGCACGATTGAAGGCATTCAAGAAAGAGCAACGGGAAGCGAATCTCTGCAAGAGGAGCGGATTATTAATGACTACGATGCCTTTAATGAAAGCGTGTGGCTCTCCCTTGAAACGGTGACGACTTCGAGCTGGCGCAATCATTACTACACCCTCGATTTAAGGCTCCATAATCATAGCGATACGCCGGTGCGCCTTACTAATCTTGATCGCGCGGATAATTTTATCCTGATCGACGAGCAGCGATTTGCCCACAGCGTGACAACCTTTACCTCAACGAAAGATATTACCCTCCTTCCGCATACTACGGCGGCGCTTGAGCTAAATTTTAGTGGCGTTAAAGCAACCCCGACGCACCTTCGCATCTATGGGCAAGAGCTCGCACTCGATGGGCTCATTCAAGACCCGAATAAAAAACTTGAGGATCTTGGTGTCGCGATTCCAACCATTGGCACGCCGCTCCGGATTCCTGAGATTGAGCCAGAGCCTGCGCCCTAACGTTTTCCGACTCGTTAAAGATTACATATTACTCACAAATGCGGATCACGCCCTGCACCACATGGCAAAGCCCAGTATGTTTTTCGCCTTCCACCCGCTCCGCTTCACCGCAGTAAAAATGCAAAATATCGTGATGACCGATCACCTTAAATAAGAGCGCGGGATCGTATAAAATCGCCTTGTTGCGTGGCCCGCCGGTTTTATAATCGATCTGCTTTTCAGAATAGACCTCAAAGAGAAAATGCCCACCCGGTTTTACGGCATTAATCATATTGTTGAAAAAGGCTTCCTGCTCCGATTCATGCACATGCCCAAAGACATTAATTGCCGTATCAAAGGCTTGATAAGGAATCACATCGTTCACCAGATCACACTGATGAATCGTGATTGAATGACCGTTTTTCTCAGCTAATTTATGGGCTTTTTCTAAACCAACAAGCGATTGATCAAAGGCAGTAACGTCCGCACCGCGCGAGGCAAAAAAGTTCGCGTTTCGCCCTTCACCTTCGGCAAAACAGGCTACAACGCCGCCTAACTCTTTTTTCGTTACCATCTCATAGATAAATTGATTCGGCGCTTCGCCATATTGATAGGTTTCACTTGAAAAAATCTCATCCCACATCGCTTTTGACATGCTCACTCCTTGTGTGCTTCTAGTTTAAAATGATTCTCATTATATTGAATAATTAAGGATAGCTCACCTTATTTTAAAGGTCGATCTGCGTCAATAAAACACCCTTTTTCTTCACAGATCTTTACTAAAAAATCACAAAAAGCTCTGCCTAAACGAGAGGTTTTATCAATCTTTCTCTAGGGACTTATTTAGCCTTTAAATCAGTTGGTTTAATGAAGATTATGAGATTTAATCCCCCTAAAGGAACATTTTTCTAATCAAAATCGATCTATTTCTGATCTGTTTTCGATCATAACTTGATTAATTATTGATCAAAATACCGCATAAACCCACCTAATGATAACGATCGTTAACATTGAGTTTTACTAGCATCCCCGCCCCTCTTGCGCCATTATATCCCTCTTAGATGATAAAAAATAAGG
>JAAZCI010000072.1 GCA_012513365.1 Lysobacteraceae bacterium | reverse complement strand
TCGGCGGATTCTTTCGTTAAGAGCTGACTCCAAACCTGATCATGATTGCGATTGAGCGCCAACGGCTTATGCAGGCTGACGTTTGCCAGCGCTTCGGGGATCTCTTGCGGATAGATTAGATAATGATTGTTACCAATTTTATCGGCGCGGTTAATGCGAAAGCCCACAACTTCCCGTTTAATAAGAACGTTAAGCCCATCACCATTGGCAAGGGCATCGGTCGTTTTTACTTCTAAATGATCTTTACCAATCGAGACCACTTGCCCGACCGGAAGCCCCACAAATTTAGGTGAATCAAAGGCACCGATATCGGTTTTTCGCTCATTGACGAAATAATCAGTACTGCCACGATGGAAGGTTTTATCAGGATTGGGGATAAAATGGTGCATAACGCGCCCGTGTGATGCGCGCTGAAATTCGGGACGACGCTCAATAATCTCATCAAGCACGCGGCGATAATGAGCGGTAATGTTTTTCACATAGGCCATATCTTTATAGCGCCCCTCAATTTTAAAGGAGCGAACGCCCGCATCAATGAGCGCTTCAACGTTATTGGTTTGGTTATTATCCTTCATAGACAGCAGGTGTTTATCATACGCAACAACGCGCCCTTTCGGATCTTGCAACGTGTAAGGAAGACGGCATGCTTGTGAGCAATCCCCACGATTTGCACTGCGTCCTGTTTCCGCATGCGAGATATAGCATTGCCCTGAAAACGCTACACAGAGCGCCCCATGGACAAAAAATTCAAGCGGAGTATTCGGGCGTGCATCATGAATTGCGCGGATCTCATCGAGGGACAATTCACGGGCTAATACGAGCTGAGAAAAGCCCACATCGGCCATAAATTTCGCTTTATCTAAGGTGCGAATATCGGTTTGCGTTGAAGCGTGTAATTCAATCGGCGGCAGATCGAGCTCTAAAATCCCCATATCCTGCACAATGAGCGCATCAACGCCGGCATCGTACAGATCATAAATAAGCGCCCGCGCCTCTTCAAGCTCGTCATTATGTAAGATCGTGTTGAGCGCAATAAACACTTTGGCATTAAAGGTGTGGGCAAAGCGAGTGAGCTTTGCGATATCCGCAACATTATTCTCCGCCGCATGACGCGCCCCGAACTCAGGCCCGCCAAGATAAACCGCATCGGCGCCGTGAATAATCGCCTCTTTCGCAATGGTAATATCACGGGCAGGACTTAAGAGTTCCAACTCATTTAATAAAAGACTCATAGGGATTTTACTTTCAACTCAACACTAAAAAAGAGCCTTAGTTTAGCAAATTCCAAGGAAAGCATGAAATATTCACGTGGAAGCTATCCCAAAATAAAATGATATAAAAATGTGGCTAAATTGATGATCTCTTGTTCGAACATCGTGACCAGATCATCATAATAAATCGCTATCAGTGCAATCACAATCACCGCAATCACCGTCAAAATTGCACCGACCCACGGGCCCTGTTTTACAGGCTTTCCAAAGGCATTTTCACCAATATCGCCGGGATAGACCATCATCCATAACACCCACAAAAAAAGCAGACCGCAATAGAGCCCAAAAATAAGATAGAACCCCATAAAAATATAATCCACCAGCATATAACGGGTGAAGCCAAGGTGCGGCGAGCCAAGGATTAAATAGACCGCAAAAAAGAAGAGTAATAACGCTAAGGGAACGCCCCAAAAGTAAAAGATCGTCTTTTTCGAGGGGATGCCCATATCGTGCCCGCGCAGGCAAATCAGGCGGAAATAAAAGATATAATTGCTCAGTCCAATTAAAACCACGCAGAGCTGTGCACTCACCGTCGCCACCCGCGGACTTACCTGTATGATGGCGTAATATCCAAGCGATAGCAGCGTCATTAATATCGCGACAGAGAACACAATAATCCAAAACCCATTGATATAATTGAGCCTGCCAAGCCGCCCTTCAAACTCAAAATCAAAAATTTTCGGCGGTGAAACAACGGAACGCTCTTCCATTAACGCCTCACCCTTCGAACCGCTTAAGTGTTTATCGAACATGATGCCCACTCCTTATCTCAACGAACACACACTCCTTTAATTATACCGATAATTCTCTGTTTTAATTTGATATCTATCGTCATAGTCCACTTTAGATGCGCCCACAAAAAAGCCCTGAGATCACAATGACCTCAAGGCTCGGTTGATAGCTGTACAGATTTCTACTGATCGAGCATTAATAATATTGTGATGCCGCGTAGAGAATGATGCCGACTAATCCTAATAGCGAAATAATCGTTAAGATCAGTCCTACATAACTGCCCTGACGAGGGGGTGCGCCCCAGGCATTGGTCTCTTTTTTCCCCGCCCAAACTAAGAGATAGAAATTAAGAAAAAAGAGATAAACACCGTAGATAATATTGATAATTTCAAAGATATAAAAAAACGTGGGTAGATTGCGCATCGGCATATCACCATTCATCACCGCGATCACAAATCTGCTCGGAAGCCCTGATGAGATCCCGACGATAAAGGTGATGATCGAAAGCGCGATGGGGATCACTAAAATTTGGATCAAGATTGCCAGCGTCGAGATATTAAGATCATGGGCCCGCAGTGAAATATTGCGCAGATACAAAATATAGACGTAGATCCCAAGCCCGATCATTGCAAGCACAAAAATAACTCCGCTGAAGGTTTGATTCAAAAATGAGAACACCCAGCTCACGATGCCAATAATAATGAGGCTAAGTAGCGAAAAACCAAAGATCGCCCAGAAGCCGTTTAAATAACTTAACCGCCCAAAACGGCCTTGAAAACTCAATGAAATCAGCTTCGGAATCGCCGCTTCTCCGCCCGAAAAAGTCGGTGCACTGCTATATCCATCGCCCGATACGGCATACCAATTGGGGTTTTTCTCAAGCCCCGCTTTGCGATTATCCTGCTCTCCACTTTGCATAATGCCTCCTTATGCCTCTATTTCTCGTCTATTTCGAATCTATTCTCGCAATTGCGCTTAAAGGCCTCATAATACAGGATTATTAACTGTCTATTTTTATAAATATCAATCAATTGTGAACCTATTTTAAGCACACTCGATGAAAACGGCTCATAAACTGCTACGACTTATCGTAAAAACCGCAGAATATTTCGTTGATTATTATTTAATCGCCCACATAAGACAGATAATTCTAATTTATATTTAAATATAATTATAAAATTGCACAATTTAGATAAATATTGATTGTTACCGCTAACCCTCAGATTTTCCTATAGACAGTCTCAAAATTACCCCATAAGATGAGGAGAAATGCTTATTTTTTAGATCCGATAAGAACTATCTCAGATGGGCCAAAAGGAGGGCTCTGATAATGATTAAATTACGAAATGGTGAAACGATTCCTTTAGAGATGCATAAAGTAAAAGTGGTGCAAAAAACCTATCTTTTACCGGTTCGTGAACGCCTAGAGGCCATTACTCGTGCGAGCAATAACACATTTTTACTGCCAACGCGCGAAGTGTTCCTCGACATGCTGACCGATAGCGGCACCAACGCCATGAGTGATAGACAAGTGGCGGCATCGATGATGGCGGACGATAGCTATGCGGGAAGCGAGACCTTTTATCGTCTAAAAGATAAGCTCAAAAGTTTCTTTGGTACCGATTATTTCCTCCCTGCGCACCAAGGCCGTGCTTGCGAAAATATCATCTCGGAAACCTTCATTAAAGAAGGCTCGATTGTACCGATGAACTATCACTTCACCACTACTCACGCCCATATTGCAAAGCGTGGCGGTGAAATTGCCGAACTGCTCATTGATGAAGGCTTTGAGATCACCAGCGACAATCCATTTAAAGGGAATATGTGCCCGGATAAACTGCGCAATTTAATCAAAACCGACGGCCATCGCATTCCTTATGTGCGTATGGAAGCGGGAACAAACCTCATCGGCGGCCAACCCTTCTCCCTTGCCAACCTGCGTGAAATTAGCGCGATCTGTAAAGCGAACAACATTATGTTGGTGCTCGATGCAAGCCTTCTCTCGGACAATCTCTACTTCATCAAAATGCGTGAAGCGGAAGCAAAATCCATGAGCGTGCATCAAATCGTGCTCGAAATTGCGAAACAGTGCGATATTATCTACTTCTCAGCCCGTAAACTCGGCAGTGCGCGCGGTGGTGGAATCTGTTCCAACAACCTCAAACTGATCGATGCGATGAAAGAGCTCATTCCGCTCTATGAAGGCTTTTTAACCTACGGCGGCATGTCGACCCGTGAGATGGAAGCGCTTGTAGTCGGTCTTGATGAAACGCTCGAGCTCGACATTATCTCCCAAGGACCGATGATGATCGCTCATATGGCTAAAGAGCTGATTAAACGCGGCATGCCGGTGATTACGCCTCCCGGTGGTCTTGGCTGTCACTTAGATGCGAGCGAATTTGTCTCTCACATTCCACAAAATGAATACCCCGCAGGCGCGCTTGCGGCGGCACTCTATATTATCAGTGGCGTACGCGGAATGGAGCGTGGCACCATGTCAGAAGCGCGTCAGCCCGATGGCACGGAAACCCTCTCCTCGATGGAGCTGCTCCGCCTTGCCGTTCCTCGCCGAATGATGACGCTCTCGCAAATCGAATACGCCGTAGACCGCATTCACTGGCTCTACGATAATCGCCACCTCATTGAAGGACTGGAATTCTTTGAAGAGCCTAAAATCATGCGCTTCTTCTCAGGTCGCCTCCGCCCATTAACCGGCTGGCAAGATAAATTAGTGGAAGCATTTGAACGCGATTTTGGTGAAAATTCACGTTAATTCGGCGTTTACTACTACTTAGTCATATCGATTCAACTCATATAAAAGAGATATTTTTCGAAGTATCTCTTTTTTTTCTGTGACAAACCCTCATTATCGTTATAATGCAACGCAGACAACGATCTGTTTTATCGTGATTTAATCATCAAATAAAGGAGTGATTATGAATTTCCAATCAAGACCGGATGTGGTTCAGCAAGGGCAAACGGTCCTTATGAACGACGTCATCAAAAAAGCGTATCTCCTTGTGGGAGTGTCGTTTTTACCGACGATTTTAGGCGCGCTCATCGGTATGGCGAATATCCAAGCGATCTTTAATTTAATTGTCAAAAGCCCGATTCTCTTTTTCGTTGGCCACATGATCGCCTTTTATGGCCTCTGTTTTATGATCGAGAAAAATCGTGACAACACACTTGGCGTCGTATTAATGCTCGGCTTTACCTTTTTAATGGGCGTAATGCTCGCACCGCTTTTAACCATCGCGATGAAAAGCAGTAATGGCGCGAACCTCATTATGACGGCAGCGGGCGGAACCGGAGCACTCTTTATCGCTCTTGCCGCGCTTGGAAGCGACAAAACCCGCGACTTCTCATTTTTAGGGAAATTTGTTGGGATCTCTGTGTTAATTTTAATGGC
>JAAZCI010000071.1 GCA_012513365.1 Lysobacteraceae bacterium | reverse complement strand
TGCCAGCCGCACTCGATCTTGCCAAGATTTTTATAATATTCGAGCCGTTTAATCGCAAAGAGATTTAAGCGGTGAATCATCGAGCTCTTTTCAAGCGCCTTTTGATCGAGCTTTAAGGTGTGCGGTACATCGATAATAAACCCCGCATTTCGCCCCGAACTCCCCTCACCAACGCGAAGCGCATCCAGCAGTAAAATCGACGCTTCCGGCTCACGTTTCGCAAGCTCAATGGCGAGCGATATTCCCGTAAACCCCGCGCCAATAATCGCATAATCGTACGGCGATTTAAGGCCTTTGGGCTTCTCAAATCGAGCGGTTTGACTATTGCGATTGTGATAGGGCGAGGTGCGAACCCAGCCAATTTTTCCATCGAGGCGAGGCAAGCGCTTAATGGTCTTCATGAATAATTCCTTTTACGCGGGTGAATGGGAGTGGTAAGGATTCATTATATTCACGTTTAGGAAGGTTTGTCATCAAAGAGTACGAGATGCGTCAAGTTTTGCGCAAATAGACTATCTTAATGATTTTTAACAAAATTTAAGCTTGTTTACACAACTAAATGGGTCGTTAAAATTTGATACGAAAAGAGCATGAAAATGAGCGCCACCAATGTATTACCGACAGTTCCAAGCCACGCGTGTCCCTTAACAAATTGCATCAACGCCGATCCACCAAAAATGAGCGCTGAGAGATAGCTCACACTAATGAGCATTAAGATCGACGCTAAAATAAGAAAGGGTAGATAGGTTGGAGTGAAACTGGGGTCAATAAATTTATGGAAAAAGACAAAGAAAAAGAGCAGCGCTTTGGGATTGGTAAGGCTCAGTAATACCGCTTTTAGAAAGGGATTGCGCTCTTTTTTAAGGGTTTTAAATTGCAGTTCTGGGCGATTGTCAGGGTTACCAGGATTGCCCGTGGGAATCTCAGTGGACGGGATTTTTGAGTGTTTACGGTGCTCTAAGAAAGGTTTTCCATAGGTGCCATAGAGAATTTGCGCGGCTAAAAAGAAGAGAAAGCCGGCACTAAAATAGCGCATCGGCGTTAGCATGAGGTCAGGATGTTCATTGATAAAAGCCGCAATGCCGATATAGACTGCAAGCATAATGAGCGAATCCCCAAAAAAGACGCCCAGAGCGGCTTGATAGCCCTTTTTAACCCCTTTTTTGATCGCGGTGGTGAGAACGAAAATCGAATTGGGGCCGGGGACTAAAATAATCGCAAGGGCGGCTAAAACGTAATGCTCAATATCAAAAATGCCTAAATTTTCAAACATAATTTGCGGAATGCTCACCTAATAACAAGATTTAATGGGATAAATCGAAGATAAAAAAGAGGAGAGCGGATTAGGGCTCTCCTCGGTATTTTGTAATCGTTATAACGGCTATTTTAGCAAACTTTTTTGAAAATAAGGGTTAAAGTTTGTTAGGATCGTCGATCTTATTTTGCATGCACATCGCGGTGACGGTATTGCGAAGGAGACACGCGATCGTCATCGGGCCAACGCCGCCGGGAACAGGAGTGATAAACTCTGCATTCTCGCTCGCACCTGCAAACTCAACGTCACCCACTAAACGGGTTTTTCCTTCAGCGGTTTCAATGCGGTTAATGCCCACATCAATGACGGTTGCGCCTTTTTTGATCCAGTCGCCTTTAATGAGTTCAGGCACGCCGACAGCCGCCACCACGATATCCGCCGCTTGGCAGAGCTCTTTGGTGTTTTTGGTACGTGAGTGAGCAACGGTTACCGTACAGTTTTGCGAGAGTAATAGCTGCATCATTGGTTTGCCGACGATGTTTGAACGCCCAACGATCACCGCATGTTTGCCAGAAAGATCTTTGCCTAATTTATCTTGCAGTAACAGAAGTGAGCCAAGTGGAGTGCAGGGAATTAAATTGGGTTTACCGATGGAGAGCTGGCCGATATTGATCGGGTGGAAGCCATCGACATCTTTAAGCGGATCGATGCTGTTTAACACGCGCTCTTCATTGAGGTGTTTTGAGATCGGAAGCTGCACTAAAATCCCGTGAACGCTCGGATCGTTATTGAGATCATCGATCAGGCCTAAGAGCTCTTCTTCGGTGATATCCGCTGGTTTACGATAGGTGACTGAATTGAAGCCACACTCTTTGGCAAATTTCTCTTTATTGCGTACATAGACTTGGCTCGCGGGGTCTTCGCCCACTAAAATCACCGACAGACCGGGCGTGATCGAGTGTTTCGCTTCAAGCTCGGCCACTTGGGTTTTAAGGGTTTCACGAAGATCAGCTGCAAAGGCTTTTCCATCAATAATTGTCGCCATGGGGGTTCCTTCCTATATAGTTTAACGGGAGAGCTCTCGGTGTTTGAGAGTGACTAAATAATCGTGTTCGCTTAGCTCATCATGCAGGCGTTTTGCGAGATAGACGGAGCGATGTTGCCCGCCGGTACAGCCGATGGCAATGGAGAGATAAGCGCGCGTGCCTTTCTCAATGGTGGGAATCCATTTGAAAAAGAACTGGCGAATGTCTTGGTAATAATCGAGGATATCCGCTTTGGTGTTAAAAAATTCGATGACCGGCTCATCAAGCCCAGTAAAATCCCGAAGCTCACGATTCCAATGGGGGTTGGTGAGGCATCGCGCATCAAACATAAAATCCGCATCTAAGGGCGGACCATTTTTAAACCCAAAGGATTGAATCTGAATAATGAGGCGATTGCGCTGATTTAATAGCTGAGAAATCAGGGTGCTGCGAAGCTCGTGAACATTTAAAAACGAGGTGTCGAGAATGACATCGGCGCGTTTTAAAATCGGCTCTAAAAAGGTGCGTTCATAGAGAATCGCATCGAGGAGCGCTTGGCGTTTATTGGCAAGCGGATGTTTTCGCCGGGTTGCGCCATATCGCTTTAATAAGACCTCATTGGAGGCTTGCAAAAAGAGCAGTTTGACGGCGAAATTGGGATTATCGCGAATGCGATTGAGAATATCGTCCGAGCCTTCGAGATCTTCTGGGAAACCACGAGCATCAAGCCCAATTGCGAGTTTACGCATATTGTGATTTTCGGTGATCTTATCTAAAAAAAGCTCCAAAAAACTTAAGGGCAAGTTATCGACACAGTAAAACCCTTCGTCTTCGAGCGTTTGCAGAGCGATCGATTTTCCTGAACCTGAAAGACCGCTGACAATCAACAATTGAATCATGGTATTGGGATATCAGTTAGAGATGCGTTGATTATTAAAGCGTTCATCATACCAACTTTCGCCTTAAAGGGTAAGTCGCCGAAGATTTATTTTATCTTAAGATTAAGAGAGTTAAATGATGGAAATTTGACTATTTTTTCGTGCGCGTTGAGCGTTTTGTCGGAGATGCTTTCTTTAAGATCTCTTTTGCAGAAACCCGCTTTTTACCGCGCTTTCCGCGAGAACGTAACCCTTCTTTTTCCATCGAGTAGCTTAAAAGTGCCGTGAGCGCACACATGAGCGATAAGGTGAGCGCAATCCATACGGCATACTCTTTATAAAAGGCGTTTAGATGGGCTTTTCCAAAGGGGAAAGTGGGAAATAGCCAGAGAAAAAATGGCCACGCAAGCACCGCAAGGCCGAGATGAAATTGCCACGGAAACCAGACCCATTGCCCAAAAATCCCGTCATAATCATAATGACTTTTCGGTTGCGCTAAGAGCTGTTTACTTGGATTCGGTTCGGTGGCCATGCCCTGTTTCATCTCCTTGAGGTTATCTTATAAATAGTATTGCAGATCGTGTTACGGATCGAAAATCCTCTCGATCATATCGGGTTTTAAAAATCTCTGCGAATCATTGATGGATTTATTGACAGTCAGTCTCTTTATTTATCTTCGCTAATCGCCTCTTCAATCGGAATCATGTAGTGCTGATAGAAGAGAATGTAGCGCAGTAACGCCCGCGGATCATCATCGGAATAGAGTCTGCGCTCAAGTCCTTCGTAGCTAAAAAGATTTTTCAGCAGGCGAAACGCTTCAAAGAGCGTTGGATGTTGACTGAATAGGTCTGTTATATCATCTTTTGTGAGAGGATTAATTGCTTTAAAATCAGTGAGCTGATTCTCATCAAGTAGGAGATAAATATTTTTGATGCGCTCAAGATCCTTCGCGCTGGGCGAAAGGCTTGGAATTGGCGAACTCATGCCAAGATAATAGCCCTCAATAAAATGCTCGAGCGTTTCATGGGGAAGTTCAAGGGGCATCAGTGAATGAGATTTTACCTGATTGCGGCTTAAAGTGTAGATCGTTGTCATGCAATCTTGTTCAAAGAGCGATTGAGCAAGGTGATAAAAGTAGGCGCGGATCGAGCGTTTTAGGCTCATTTCACCCACATCCCATAAAATCTCTCGTTTTTGATTAAGTTCCGGAAGTGGCAATATAAGCGTGATTTCAGAGGGTTTCGGCAGAGCATCGGGATGGAGTTTTTCGCGCGCTTCCCGCATTGAGATCATCGGCGATGGCGGCGTTAATTGATAGCGCATCTCTTTTTCGGTGATGATGGGATTGGTGCTCTTTTTGATGGTGAGCGCAAGCTCTAAAAGGGGCGCAATCAGCTCGTTCCACGCAAAATCTTCAAAGGCATATTTTGGCAGATAGCCCTTATGATGATAATAGTGTTTCAGCTCGCCGTAGGCATACTCTTTGAGCTCAATATCGTCAAAAGGCGTAGCAAGAAGGCGGTCGAGCACTTCTCGGCGATAGAGATAGCGGGTTAATCCCGTTGGCGCGGTGAAGTTTTCATCATCGCTTGGCAAAATAGAACGTTCACGCAATGAGCGAAGTTCTAGGCGTTTTTGCGCAAAATGCGCGGTGGGATCTTGGTAAAAGTGAATAAGCTCCCCGAGCGTTAAATGCTCAAAGTCAT
>JAAZCI010000006.1 GCA_012513365.1 Lysobacteraceae bacterium | reverse complement strand
GTGCCAAGTAATGATTAATCAGTGCTGGCGCAAATTCGCTCGGGAGCGCTTCGATGATGGGGAGGCGGCGTTTATAGAGATTGTCGTACAGAGCCCTACGATCGCTTAGATGTTTGACCGTACCGCAATAGGTGAGCGCGCTATCGAGGTCATGTACGTCCGTTTTCATCAAGGTGTCGGTAACCTCTTCGCGCAGACTTGCGATCAACACCTCGTGCTTTTTAGTAAGCAGTTTAAACGCCTCAAGCGTTGCCTCATCTTCGTGATTGCGTAGATTGGTGAGAAAAATAATGAGCGAACGCCGTTTTACATCAGTCAATAATCGCTTAATAAGCGCGTCAAAATCGGGTACCTCGCGAGTGCATTCAAGCGTATAGACCGCATTGAGTAGCGCATTTAATTGCCCCACTCCCTTTTTCGGCGGTAGATGCGCGCCATTTGGCGTTGCAAAAGTGGTCAGCCCGACGGCATCTTCCTGCTTGAGCGCGACATACGACAGCAGTAAACTTGCGTTTAATACATGATCAAAATGGGTGAGATCATACTCTTTAATCCGCATTTTAAGGCCACAATCGAGCACAAAAATAATGTGTTGATCACGCTCCTCTTGCATCTCTTTGGTGATCGGTTTACGGTGCTTAGCACTCGCTTTCCAATCCACCTGTTTAAGCGTATCGCCCTGCATAAATTCCCGCAATTGATGAAAGCTCTGCCCATCGCCCCGGCGCTGTTGCACGCGAATTCCAAGTTGGTGAATCCACTCCTCAATCGTCTCAAGACCACCACCATAGAGTTTAGTAAAATCTGGATAGACCCGCGTTTTTGAGGGAAGCGCAATCTGCCGGCGATCGCCCCATAATTTAAGCGGGCTCTCGATCATCACCTCGCAACACTCCCACTCATAATACCCGCGCGAAGAGGGATGAATGCCGTAACCGATCTTGTGAGTAAATTCGCCAAGCTCGATCTCTTTTGGAAGCGCGCGATAGGCAATTCCCGCAGGCACATGATCAAAGAGCGTTAACGATAGTGCGTGCGAACTCTGATTGTCGAGCGTAAGTGTCACCTCATTCCACTGCATCAGCGAAAGATAACCCGGCACCGTTCGTCTGATTTTTGGCGAGGGAATGCGTTTGACCAAAATAAGATCTACCACCAGCGCCACGACAAAAACCCCTGCCATCAGATAGACAAGGTTGACCATAAACGAGGGTAAGCCAAAGCCAATAATAGCCAAAGTTTCAAGGCTGAAGATCGCGGTAAAGAGCAATCCCATCAGCCCAATAAAACGCCGGCTCGGTTTAAGCCATCGGAGTTCCTTCATACGCGTGGTGCCGGAATCTGCTCTAACATCTGCATAAGCGCCTCGTCGACGCTAACGCCCTCAATCTCCATCTCAGCGCTTAATTGTACCCGATGGCGAAGCGCCGGAAGCACACAGGATTTGACCTGATCAGGGGTGGTAAAATGCGTTCCGGCAAGAAGTGCTTTAGCTCTCGCCCCTTGAATGAGCGCAATGGACGCACGCGGCCCCGCACCGATTGAAAAGAGATGGCTTTCGCGAGTTTTACGCACAATATTGACCGCATATTCCACCACTTCTCGATCGACAAAGATCATGCGCGTAATTTTTTGCAGCATTAAAATCGTGCGCGGTTGCATCAATTTACTCAATTTTGCCGGCACTAAAATATCGCCATAGGCTGCGCCGATCACTTTTTCCACCACGCCCAATTCATCGGCTTTCGTGGGATAATCGATCAATACTTTAAATAAAAATCGGTCAAGCTGCGCCTCAGGAAGCGGATAGGTCCCCTCATGCTCAAGCGGGTTTTGCGTGGCGAGCACCATAAAAGGTTCTGGCACGGGTTCAGGCTTCCCTTCAATCGTAACCTGCCGCTCTTGCATCACCTCAAGGAGCGCCGCTTGGGTCTTTGCGGGTGCACGGTTAATCTCATCGGCAAGGAGTATATTGGTAAATACTGGGCCTTTTTGATAGCTAAAGGTTTCAGTCTTAAAATTAAAGAGCGCGTGGCCGGTAATGTCGGTAGGCATCAGATCTGGGGTAAATTGAATTCGCGCAAATTCGCCATTAAAACACTCCGCTAAGGTGCGCACTAAAATCGTTTTCCCAAGGCCCGGCACCCCTTCAATTAAGATATGACCCTCCGCTAATAATGCCGTCAAGACCTCGTCAATCACGGCCGTTTGCCCAATAATCACCTTCTGTAATTCGGTCCGCATCGCATCGACCAAACTCTTCGCTTTTGCAATCTGTTCACGCTCAATCGCGGTTTCCTGTGTCATAATGTTTTCCTAATGGTTTGTAGATCAATTACATAATGTGTGAGTTGCAGATGGGTGAGTTTCGCCCCTTTTTTAAGCGGCTCCATCGCCTGACGAACGCGTCCAAGTGGGAGATTTGCACGGACACTAAGTTCGGTTAAAATCGCTTCCCGCGTCCGCAGTTCTCGCCCATATTTCCGCTCTATTTTGATTAAGATATCCTCTTGCAAGGTGGCAATTAATGCCCCATCCCCCTCACGTTTTCGTCTAAATTCTGCAAGGGCATTGAGATAGGTCGATAATTGACGCCGATCCCGAGAAAGCGGCGCTTCAATCGGTCCAATTCGTGTTCCCATCGCCCATAACAGCGCGCCAAGCATTTCAATAAAGATAAAGAGCGAGCCACGATAATGGTGCCAAATTTGGCTGAATATCGTGGATTGCCCCGCTTGTGATATGGCAAAACGCGAGACCGGTTTCAAATAAAGCAGGTAATTTTTTTGCCCCGCAAGGCGATCAAGCAACCAAATATTATCGGCTCCGTTAATGGTCTCATTATTCCAAATTTGCGCGCTCCCGAGCACCGTCACACTGCCTCTCCCGTAAGGTGTTTGCACCATCGAAAAAGGATGATCGGCATATTGCTGCGCACTCATCGTCAGCGCGCAGTCGTCGCACTCAAGGCCAAACGAGATCGGCATCGCCAGTGTCAATCCAGTTTCAGCGCCTTCATAGATAATCGACGCAGGAACCTTGTACCCTGCAATGCGGAACATCCACTCCTCTTCCACATCAAAATGCGTCACCGTAATTCCAAGGACGGACAACAGATCATCAAGCGGCGAATCGACACTATAGGCCTCCACCACGAGCGTTCCGCCCGAATCAACCCACGTAAGCAGTTGTGATAGCTCATTCCCTGTAATTCGCGTTCGATTCCCAAAGATAAAGAGCGTCTCATCCTTCGGCGCATACTCTAAATACGCCGGCATCGTTTTATACGATAGCGTCGATGCCTCGCGCTCCCCCGCATTTAAAAAATACTCGAGCGCTAAATAAGGGTTTTTACGCACCTCAGGACGCTCTAGTCGGCGCTCTTCTATCCGCGTATAGAGCTCAAATGTGCTAAAAAAGAGCCAGCCTAAATAAATCAGTAGACAGCCCACCGCTCCAAGCGCAAACCAAGCAAATTTACGCACGCGGAGCCTCCTTTGTCAGCGATTGCTGCAGTGCGGACCATTTTGCATTAATGGCGTCACTCACCTCATCATCTAACCGTTCATGGGCGTAAGCAATCTGCTCCCAATGATGAATTACCTGCTCAGAAAACTGGTGCCAATCCGTGGGCGCATATTGACGGGAAAGCTGAATCACCTCCCCTTCGGTATGATGTTTTTTAAGCGGAACATGCCACTCATGAACAAGCACGCTCAGCACCTTTCGATAGACTAAACTCATCGCTTCCCGAGGCTCATCGTCCCAAAGATGATTAAACGCGCCAAGAAGATCCTCCGGCAGCGATTCAGGACGAATATCCATGCCCTGAAATTCCGTTAATGGCGCTGCCTTTTTCCGCTCAAATAGCTGCGACTTAACATAAGGAAGCCATGATTTTTGGTACCTCACCACAACAAAAATCGCGAGCGCCACCCCGATCCAGAGCAACATTTGCAAAATATCGCCTGGGGTAAAATGATTATCGGGCATTCGCATCTTTGGTCGAGATTCCGATTCATTTTTCGTTTTTTTCAATGATTTTTCACGCCTGCGAAAATCAGTCCGCTCCACCTCTTCAAGAAAAGGCTCACTATCTAAAACTCTCTTTAATCGATCGGTTGCCTCCTCGGCTTCTTGCTCATATAAAGCCGCCTTATTCTCTTCCCGCTCTTCTTCAAAGCTCCGTGCGTTAAGATCAACCCGACCGCCTGCATAAGCGGTATTTGGCAGAGTGCTACTCAATCCCACCATAAGCCCCAAGATGACAGCGCCCACGGTGCCTAATACTCGCCGCGCTAAGCGCTGAAATGCCACCTGAATATCCCATCCCTCTAAAATAATGCGCTGATTGAGATAGAGGCAAAAACCGCAAATCACATAGAGGCTCTCGGTAAAGGCTAAAACCACTAGATACGCGAATAAAAAAAGGTGCTTATGCAGTAAAAATTGCCCGAACGAAAATTCATGCCCTACCATAAGATAAAACACTGAAGGAATCGGCTCTAGGAGCTGATCGGGAATCATAAAGAGGATAAAGATTCCAAGGCCGCTCGCTAAAACAGTCTCAAAATGGAGAAACACAATCGTGAGCCACGCCGCTCGATGGGGGCGACTGCGGAAAACCCGGGCACGCTGGGCATTGCGACGCCGATTATTTAAGCCTTCCAGATGCCGAATGGACAGGAGGTAACTCCGCGTTAGAGAGATACGGCGCCAAGTCAGATCGCCGATCAGCCCCGTCTTTAAACTTTTGAAAAAATAGCGCATGGTCGCTGAATAACTCGGCGTTGGCTCAAAAATACCACGCGACACAATGTAGAGTGGAATCCGATCAAAGAGGGGTTTGAGCCAATAAAAGATTAAAAAGATCCACAAAGGGCGCTCCCAAAAGAAGAAAAGCAGCACCCCATAGAGCGGAATAAAGAGCGTAAAGAGCGCGAGAAGCATCGGCTTTAAATAGTGCCTACCGAGCGCAATCCCAAGATCCATACTCTCCCACGGTGTTCGAGGACGAATGACGATTTTTGCTTGATCAATATTCATCGTTTACGCCCGCCCCGCTCGTGCAAAATAGTAAAAAACGCTCGCCCAAAGGAGCGTGCCGACCATATAACGCAGATGAATCGTTTCATGCATCGAGGACCAGTACGCCTCAATAAACGCGGCAATGACTAAAAATAAAATCACTCCAAAGACGAGCTCAATTGCGGTTTTCGACGCCGCTCGAAGCGCCTCCCAACGCGTCTTTTGCCCCGGCATTAAGACCGATAATCCAAGCTTAAACCCCGCCGCTCCCGCAATAATAATCGCTGTTAATTCAAAGGCGCCATGG
This sequence comes from Lysobacteraceae bacterium, assembly GCA_012513365.1. Taxonomy (GTDB): domain Bacteria; phylum Pseudomonadota; class Gammaproteobacteria; order Cardiobacteriales; family Wohlfahrtiimonadaceae; genus CALZBJ01. Next base: position 12,329 of record JAAZCI010000006.1, on the reverse strand, counting down.
CCAATCACAAAGGGCCAAAAATTCCCGCCAAGCCCTTCCGCGGTTAAATGCATGCCGACAATGCCAAAATGGATCGCATTAAAGATGAGAATAAAAATCGAGCCCACGCAAAAGATCAGCCCGCCAGCAAAGGTACGAAAAGCCACCGAAATATTATTGAAAATATAGTACGCAAACATCATCCAATTCGAGCCAGAATCCCGCATACCGATCGGCCGATACTCGCCGGCTTTTTCATACATCGCTTCCATCTCGTGAAGCTCATACGGATTCATCACCAAGAGCACACTATCGGGATAAAGATGCGAGATCAGCGCGCTCAAGAGCGCGACTCCATAAAAAAGAAAATGGAGGATAATAATCAGTTTTTTCTCCCGGCGCACCACCTGTGGAAATCCCTTCGTCACAAAGGTGACAAATCCATGGAGAAATCGCGTGCGGCGCTGATATAAAATCCGGTGTCCGCGCATCACATTTTGCTTAAGACGCTGGATTAATCCATCGCTATAGCCGCGCTGCTCCGCTAAAGCTAAATGCTGGCAAATCTGCTGATAATCATTCGGGAAGGTATCGATCGACACTGAAGTTAAGCCCGAATTTAAGCGCTTTTTCTCTCGCCTTGATCCTTCTAAATAACGGAGCGTATTTTCAAAGCGAATCCAATCGGTGTGAAAGCGTTTTTCAAAAGCGTATTGTTTCATCGGCGCGCCTCCGGAATATCCCCCGATTTTTGAGGCGTTTCATCTCGATCATTCTCACGCAGATCATTTCCTAATAGCCCGCTTGCAATGCCGTAAAGACGATCAAGCGTTGAGCGGTGTTGCTCTTGTGTACTCTGCCGAGCCGTTGCGGGGAAAACCGCTTTTAAGAGATCGGCCAGTTCTAGGCGGCGATCGTGAGAAAACTGCTCTTTTCGAAGGAGAAAACTGATGAGGGCGCGCTGCTCGTCCGGTGTTAATGCAATGGGGGAGGTTTCGACGGAGATCGTTTCCTCATTATCAGTCGTTGTCACCCGTTTCGGCGGCGCGTAGCGCAGATCGTGAATCACAATCGTGCCGGCGGCAATGTCCCCTAAGCGTTTAAAATGTGGATGGCACATGCCACAAAAAATCCCGACGGTATAGCTCATCGACGGCAAGATATCCACCACACGAAGGAGGTTTCGCAATAGCGACGCACTCCACCCGATCGGCGTGCCATCATCATGAATCACTCGTAAATTAAAGAGCCGTTTTCCAAGGGTTTGCCCCTGATTAAAGACCTCGAAAAAGACATAATAGCCCCACATCAAAAGAAAGAGCCCGATCAAAAAGATGCCGAGTGCCAAATACCCATCATCAATGCCGGAAAAGATAAAACTCACCGCCATCACAAAGAGATAACCAATCACGAGCTGACAGCAAAAATCAGTCATAAAGGCGAGCGAACGCACAATCGGGCTTGCGGGATGGAACGTGAGCAAAATGCCCTCGGGCGATTCCACTTCATAGATGGCATCAATTTTCGTTGGCGATGTCATGATTTTATGCTTTTATTTTGAGTGAGTTATTAATTAAATAAGCCTGATAGAGCACTAACTTGATCTCTATCTGTTTGAATTCATCCTCGTTATCATACAATACTTTGATTCGTTTACGCTTTAATATCATGGTTTATAGGAGCAATTATGACTGAAAACAACATTTACGCCGCGCCCACAAGCGATCTTTCCCCGGATAGATCCTTTCCCGCAACCCATAGGCGCACCATCGATGAGGCAATCGAAGAGCGCTATGATTTTAGTGTTTCCGATACCATCTCAGAGAGTTTTGGCGCGATCTCTGGCTTAAAAATGCCGGTATTTCTCGCCTCCCTCCTTCTCTTTGCGATCTCCTTTGTGGTGGGGATCATCATCGCATTTCTGCCTGAAACGGCCGGTGCGGGGGTCGAGTTTGGCCTCAATGTGATCATTAGCGCACTTGGGGGAGGATATTACGTCTATACGCTCAATCATCTGCGCGGACGCGGGAAGCTCACCATCGAAAGCTTTTTTAGCGTCAGCACAATTTTAAGCACGTTGATTCTGATCGAATTCATCGTTTGGGTGCTCGGCATCATCGGAATTATGCTGTTAATATTGCCCGGGATTTATATCTTAGTGGCGCTCTCATTTGCAGCGGTCATTGCAGTGGATAACCCAGAGCTTGGCACAGTTAAATCGATCGCGGCCTCGTTTAAGCTTGTCAATAAACAGTGGTTTAAAGTCTTCTTATTAGAGCTCCTTTTATGGATTATCGTCTTAATTAGCGCCATTCCGTTCGGAATCGGGCTCATCTGGACGATTCCGATGTATCTCCTTGCCAAAACGATCGTCTATCGCAAAATGATCGCCGAAGCGTAATCTTGTTTTAGGCATAAAAAAAAGGAGTTCGAGTTCAATCGGGCTCCTTTTCCATTTTAAGTTTTTTAAGCTTTTGTTTTAGCCTAATGTCATTTAACGATCATTAGACCGTTACCACATTAGCTATAAATTTGGCTATCGTTCTCTAAGAACTCTTTCGATTTCTCTTTCATCCCTTCAATGATCGCCTCTTTTGCAAAGGTGCCATCTTGGTCTTTTAAGCGAATGTCTTGCGAGATCTTCATGCTGCAGAATTTAGGTCCACACATTGAGCAGAAATGCGCGACTTTCGCCCCGGCAGACGGAAGCGTTTCGTCATGATATTCACGAGCGCGCTCAGGGTCTAATCCTAAGTTAAATTGATCTTCCCAGCGGAATTCAAAACGCGCTTTTGAAAGGGCATCATCACGTTTTTGTGCATTCGGATGGCCTTTTGCAAGGTCTGCTGCGTGCGCGGCGAGTTTATAGGTAATCACCCCAACGCGAACGTCTTCACGGTTTGGTAACCCTAAGTGTTCTTTAGGCGTGACATAGCAGAGCATCGCGGTACCGTACCAGCCGATCATCGCTGCGCCAATGGCGGAAGTGATGTGGTCGTAGCCCGGCGCAATATCGGTGGTGAGTGGGCCAAGCGTGTAAAATGGCGCGTCATCACAATATTTTTCCTGCATATCCATGTTCTCTTTGATCTTGTGCATCGGCACGTGACCAGGGCCTTCGATCATGGTTTGAACATCGTGTTTCCACGCGATTTGCGTCAATTCCCCTAAGGTTTTAAGCTCGGCAAATTGGGCTTCGTCGTTCGCATCGGCAATCGAGCCAGGACGTAAACCATCGCCAAGGGAGAATGAGATGTCGTACTGCTTCATGATTTCGCAAGTTTCTTCGAAATTCTCATAGATGAAGTTCTCTTTATGGTGCGCTAAACACCACTGCGCCATGATCGAACCCCCGCGAGAGACAATGCCCGTGACGCGTTTTGCTGTCAGCGGAATGTAGCGTAGTAATACGCCGGCGTGAATGGTGAAATAGTCCACGCCCTGCTCAGCTTGCTCAATTAAGGTATCGCGGAAGACTTCCCAGTTAAGGTCTTCAGCAATGCCGTTTACTTTTTCAAGCGCTTGGTAGATTGGCACCGTGCCGATCGGAACCGCTGAGTTACGGATGATCCACTCGCGGGTTTTGTGAATGTCTTTTCCGGTTGAGAGATCCATCACGTTGTCCGCGCCCCAACGGGTCGCCCACGTCATCTTTTCCACTTCCTCTTCGATCGATGAAGTCACCGCGGAGTTACCGATATTGGCGTTAATTTTCACATGGAAATTTTTACCAATAATCATCGGCTCTGATTCCGGGTGATTGATGTTTGCCGGAATAATCGCGCGCCCTTCCGCCACTTCTTTACGCACAAATTCAGGATCCATGCCCTCACGAATGGCGATAAATTCCATCTCAGGAGTGACAATGCCTTGACGCGCATAGTGCATCTGCGTCACGTTTTTACCGGCTTTCGCGCGGAGCGGTTTACGTTTTAATCCAGGAAATGTACCCTCAAAGTTACGCGGATCGTTCGCATCTTTATAACCGTTATCCACCGCTTTAATTTCGCGCCCGTCATACTCTTCCACATCGCCACGCTCGATAATCCAGTTACGGCGAAGCGCAGGAAGCCCTTGGGTGAGGTCCACGGTATAATTTTCATCGGTGTAAGGGCCGCTCGTATCATAGACACGAAACGGCTCATTCTTCTCGATCACTGCGCCTTTAGTGTCGAGCGTATCGTCGAGCGTAATTTCACGCATCGGTACTAAAATATCGGGACGGCTCCCCTCCACATAGATCTTTTTACTGCGGGGAAAACTCGATTTAATTTCGATATTGGTGGTTGTCATCAAACCTCTCCTTAATCATGAATGAAACAAACAGAAAAAGACGAGAGTCTGGCAACGTAATGAATCATATAAGCGCGATTGCAAGGCGTTTGGCGATCTTTAATTAGGATTATTAGCGATCAAAACAACAAAAAAGCCTTAACCCCAACGTGTGGAGATAAGGCTCATGACAATTCGTGCGGATATACTTCCCTACGCTGGTATGAGCCAGATCAGGTCCTGAGGGTCTAAAAGCTCGATTGCTTTAATCTCAGCCCACATGAGTGGACGCCCCTAGTGAAATCTATGCTACGTTTATAGCGCGTATTGTTAAGGAATGCAAATATCCGCCGGTTTTTCCGCCTAACGGCAGAAGGTGATTCGCTCTTTTTCACCCATATGAATGTGAGTTTCAGGAAGCGTCGTTTCCGCTAAAATCTCTCCGTGACGAATTGAATAACGGGTCGGCACTTGACGGCGAAGCGCATCAAAGCCATTTTCTGCCGGTAAGATAATGCAGTTGGCCGAATTGCCTTCTTCAATGCCGTAATCGTCTAAATGGAGCGTCCGCGCAGAGTTCGTCGAGATGAGATCAAGCCCATTATTGAGCTCGGGATAGCCCATCATTTGGCAGACATGGAGCCCCATATGCAGCACCTGAAGCATATTCGCCGTCCCAAGTGGATACCATGGATCAAAAACATCATCGTGGCCAAAACAGACATTTAAACCCGATTTTAACAGCTCTTTCACCCGCGTAATTCCGCGACGTTTCGGATAGCGATCAAAACGCCCTTGCAGATGGATATTCACCAAGGGGTTTGCGACAAAGTTGATCCCTGAGAGTCTAAAGACGCGGAAAAGACGTGAGGCATAGGCATCATTATAAGAGTGCATCGCCGTTGTATGGCTTGCTGTAACGCGCTCACCAATCTCATCTCGATAGGCAAAGGCCGCCACTGATTCCACAAAGCGGGACTGCTCATCGTCAATCTCATCGCAATGAATATCGATTAAACGATCGTATTTTTTCGCAAGTTCGAAGACATAGTTCAGTGAGTCAACGCCATATTCACGGGTAAATTCAAAATGAGGAATCCCACCAACAGCGTCCGCCCCCATCTTCATCGCCTCTTCTAACAGCGCCTTACCATTAGGGAACGATAAAATCCCCTCTTGCGGGAACGCAACGATCTGCACATCAATGTAATCGCGCACCTCTTCTTTGAGCTCAAGCATCGCTTTGAGCGCCGTTAGCGTCGGATCAGAGACATCGACATGAGTTCTGACATGCTGAATTCCGTTGGCGATCTGCCATTTTAATGTGGTGAGCGCGCGCTGTTTCACATCCGCTTCACTTAACATCGCTTTACGCTCCGCCCAACGCTCGATTCCCTCAAAGAGCGTGCCCGATTCATTCCACTTCGGCTCGCCGGCGGTTTGCGTTGTATCAAGGTGAATATGAGGCTCGATAAAGGGCGTAATCACTAGTCCTGCTTCGGCATCGAGAACGGCCACATCCTCCCCTAATTCAAGCTCTTTATCTTGCGGGACAATGGCCTCAAATCGGCCATTATTCATCATGATTTGCCACAGCCCGTCACGGTCACGCAGACGCGCATTTTGAATGATTCGTTTCATGGTCACTCCTATTTGATTCGATTGCGTTCGCCGATGGTTTTCTCAAGCACAAGGTAGGTGGTTAAGCTTGCAATCACTGAGTTCACCGGCACAATTCCATTTAAAGTATAGCTCGCCACCACGCCGACAATCACCGTAATGACCGCATTCCAGTTGATGAAAATCTCATTCATCGCTTTCAGATCGCGGTAGCGCTTCCGATGTAAAAAGAAATCCACAATCAAAATGGTTCCGATCGGGGGAATCGCCGATGATAAAAAGACGAGCCAGCTGACAAAGTTATTATAGAGCCAAAGTGAGCTAATCGTCCCCACAACGCCTAAAATCATCGAAAGTTTACGGCTTGAAATCCCCGTCATGCTTGAAAATCCAAGGCCTGAGGCGTAGAGCGCATTATTATTGGTCGTCCAGATATTTAGCCCCAAAATAATGATCGCCGGAATGATTAATCCCTGCACCAGCATCACATCAAATATGTCTGCTTTTGAGAGCGCCAGCGTTCCCATCGCGCCAAAGATAAACATGAGCGAATTCCCGATAAAGAAGGCGAGTACCGCTACAATAATCGCCGTTTTGGCGTTTTTACCAAAGCGTAAAAAGTCCGCCGTTAAGCTCCCCGCACTGATAAAGGAGCCGATCACAATGCTTAGCGCACTTGCCATAGTGATGGGATCGGTCGGCTCAACAAGCGCAAGCGCTTCCACACCGCCCACATCCATCACCGCTTTCCACACCGAATAGGAGCCTAAAATCGTCATCGAGGGCACCGCTAAAATCGAAAGCGCGGCAATCGCTGAAATCCCGAAATACATGGTCGCCGTCATCATCGCGCCGGCAAGAACAATTAAGAGATAGAGATTAATGCCGGTCACCTCGCTCACCGGAATCACAAACATCGCAACTCCAACGCCGAACCAACCCACTTGCGTTCCCGCCAGTAAAAATGAGGGAAGCCACGCACCGCGGCGGCCAAAAGAGTAACGCGCTAACAGATGCGTCGTCAGCCCCGTTTTAACGCCAATATAACCAAGAAGCGCAGTATAAATGGATAAAAATGCATTCCCCAACAAAATCGCGATGAAAAAACCATTGAGATTGAGCCCTGCCCCAACGCGCCCGCCGGCCAGCATGCTCGCAGAGAAAAATGTAAGCCCTAACATAATAAACGCAAGAGACAAAAGACTCTTGCGCTGATCGTAAGGGACGGTTCCTTGGCTAAAATTGACATCATTCGACATCGTTTCACTCCCGTTTGAATGTCTGAAAAATAAACTAAATCTAAAACGGTCTCGCGCCTTTTCTCGGCACAAAACTTTCATATCATAAACGGTTTAAGCGTTTTCTGCTGATTTAATTATCTTTACATTGATCCAAGTTTCTTAACGGTTGATGTGATTTGATTAGCCTGCAATCTCTTTTCCCGCTGCGCCTTCCCAATAGCCTTGACAACTCATCGGATTGGTCTCGCCTCTATAGAGCGGATTATTGAGCTTTTCACGATAATTTTCTAAAACATCAATCGTCTCAAGCCCAAGCGGTGAAAGACGAATATAATCGGCCAATTCCGCAACCTCAGAGAGCACCGGAAGCAGATCATAACAGCGAGCGCTTTGAGTCTGAATGCCATTAATCCGGAAAATCGCTTCTGCTTCTTGCGTCTCCACCAATTTCCCGACAGGATCGTGAATGCAACAGGTTTCGCAATCGGCTTTACTCACTTTTTCCGCCCGCGCACTAAAACAGCGCGCCGAATAGGCAAGGGGCAGATAGCCATAGCTAAAAAGTTCCACCTCAAATTGATCTCGAATGCCTTGCGCGTTGGCCTCGGTTAAAATATTGGTGAGCCACTCCCGCGAAAGCTCGACCGGCATGCACCAGCGCGTCATACCATTTTTAAGTAAAATCTCGAGCGTCTCTGCGTTATAGACATTGAGCGCATGGCCCGCCACAAAGGGAAGCCCGTGCTCATAACAGAGATTGACCGCGGCAAAATCGTTTGCCTCGATCATCACCTCGCCATTTAATACCGCTTTACGCAGATCCACCATTTTAGCATTGGAATCAATGAGTGCGAGCGTCGTCAGCACCACCTCTTTCCCCGCCGCTTTAAGCATTTTTGCAAGCTCAAGCCAATCGGGAAGCAGGAGCTCTTTGCGCTTATGGCATACTGCTTCCCCAAGATAGATCACATCGGCCGTTGATGATTTCGCCGCCTCATAAAACGCCTCAACGTCGCCCTTTTCCCAACAATATAAGATCGGCCCTAAACTCAGTTTTGTTTGATTCATCGGATTCTCCCCTTCTCTTTTATAATCGTGCTCGATTGCATTCTTTTGTGTGCTGTCGTTCTACTGCCAATGATGCTCGTAGGCACCGAGCGTTGTCTGCTTTCCTTCTGAAATGGAGCTGAGCGCTTCCATCCATTCCGGTTGAATGGTGAAATTATCAGGATCGCGCTGATAGGCATCAATTGCGGCGCGCCAGGTTTTGGTCACCTTTTCCACATAGGCGGGGCTCCGTTGTCGCCCTTCAATCTTCACCGAAGCAATTCCGATTTTAAAAAACTCTGGAATAAGCTCGATGGTGTTAAGACTCGTCGGCTCTTCAAAGGCGTGATTGAGCTCATTGTCAACGTGATAACAACCCTTGCATAGCGTCGGATAACCGGCATGCTCATCTTTTTTATAACGATCAATCAACACATCATTTAATCGCGTTTCAAAGCCCTCATCGGTATCGACCCACTTCACATATTCCGCCGGAGAACAGGCCCCTGCAGTGTTTGGCGACTTGCCAGTCACATAGGATGAGAGATAACAGCGCCCCTCCGCCATAATGCAAAGACCGCCAAAGGCAAAGACCTCAAGCGGCACATCGGACTGTTTTGCAAGCTGTTTAACAAGGTGAATCGGCAGCACCCGCGGAATCACAACGCGCGCAATGTTAAATTCCCGCTTATAGAAATTGATCGCTTCCACATTGGTTGCTGAGGCTTGAACCGAGAGATGAATCTCCGTATCAGGGTGATTTTTGTGGGCGTAGGCAAGGTTGGCAATATCCGATAAAATTAAGACATCCGCGCCGGAGATAACCGCTGTATCCACTGCCTTTTTCCACAAATCTGACGCAGAGGGCTCGGCAAAGGTATTGATCGCTACATGCAGTTTGCGACCGCGATCTTTGGTATAACGGGACGCTTCATTTAATAATTTAGGGGAAAAATTGAGCCCCGGAAAGTGCCGCGCATTGGTTTCATCGCGTAAACCCACATAGACCGCATCGGCCCCGCAATCGACCGCGCGCTTTAAGGCAGGCATATTTCCCGCCGGACAAAGTAACTCCATAACCGATCTCCTTTTGACGCTTATCAAGACCTATTCAAGATAGTTTGTTTAGCATGAATTCTCATTGATACATATCAAGGGAGGAAGAGTATGCAGTCCCCATTTAGACTACGCCACAGAGCAATTGAATCATTGCCTAACTTAATGAAATTAAACCTTAAAATGATGCCATTTTTTATGCAAAAAGCGGTGGGGGAACGGCTCTTAAATCAATTTTTTAGCGATGCAATACAAGACGATGAGCTCTATTTTTTAGAGGATAAAGTGATGGCGATCTTGGTCAAAGATCTCGATTATTTACTCAATATCACCGTGCAAAATGGACGAATTTCGCTGCTTCCATTAACCGCCAAAGCTGATGTCACCTTGTCGGCAAATCACGATGATTTAGTCTATATGATGACCCGATTTGAAGACCCGGATACGCTCTTTTTTAAGCGAAAACTAAAAATTGAAGGCGAAACGGCGCTTGGGCTTGAGGCGAAAAATTGGCTCGATAGCATGGAGCTCGATATTTTACCAAATTGGTGTAAAACCCCGCTAATGCAGTATGCTCATGAGTTAAAACGGATTGAAGCCTCTCTGCCTGAAAGCACGGCGGTTCTCACGCCTTAAAACAAAAACCTCGATCCCTTTTACGAAGATCGAGGTTTTTATTTGCTATCTGATTATTGTCCGACGCTTTGCAGCCAGAGCTCAAGGAGCGCACAGTGCCAGAGTTTCGAGCCTTTAATATTGGTAAAGCTCGATTCCGCTTCCGGATGATTTAATAGATTTTCCACATAGCCTACATTGAAAATACCGCGTTCTTTCGCTTTTTGGCTCGTTAACGTATCGCGCATCATCTCCAAAAACTCCCCGCGCACATATTTAAGCGCCGGCATTGGGAAATAGGCTTTCGGGCGATCGATAATCGAATCGGGCACACGGCCGCGAGCGATATCTTTCAAAATCCCTTTCCCCTGTTGCGCAAGTTTATATTCAGGTGGCATCGCCATCGCAAGCTCAACAAGTTTATGATCCATAAAGGGCATCCGCGCCTCTAAACCATGGGCCATCGTCATATTATCAACGCGTTTAACCGGATCATCGACGATGAGCGTTGTGGCATCCAGGCGAAGCACACTATCTAAAAAGGTGTCCGCGCCCGGCGAAACTAACTTATCGCGAATGAAATCGCCGGTCACATCGCCGACGTGATATTTTTCATTAAAGGCGGTGAGCCACTCCGAATGCGGACGGTCAAAATAGTATTGGCTAAAGCGTTTAAGCGGATCGCTCTCGGTACTTTCATGCATAAGCGGATACCAGAAATAGCCGGCAAAGACCTCATCAGCGCCCTGCCCACTTTGGACAACGCTGGTTACGCTTTTCACCTGTTCTGAGAGCAGATAAAAGCCGATCGCATCCTGACCAAAGAGCGGTTCACTCATATTTTTAATGGCGTCAGGAAGACGGGTTAATGCTTTTTCATTGGGCACTTGGAATTTGTGATGATCGGTCTGATATTTGGCAACAAACTGATCGGAGAAACGAAATTCCGAGCCTTCCTCTTCTGGCGTATCTTCAAAGCCGACGGAAAAGGTCTGAATTTTATCGTGTCCCTTTTCAATCGCTAATGCGGTAATCAGCGTCGAATCAAGTCCACCCGATAATAAAACGCCCACCGGCTCATCACTAAAGCCCATATAAGCATCAACTGCGTCCGACAGCGTCGATTCCACCGCCTCTTTCCAATCCTCATATTCCCAATCGGAGTGCTCGCGTACGGCATTTAACGTCCAGTAGCGGGTTTCGGTCATATTGCCGAGCGCATCGATCGTCATAATGTGGGCGGGATGGACTTTTTGAATCCCCTCGAAAATCGTATACGGCGCAGGCACCACGGCGTGAAGCGTATACATAAAGTGAAGCGCAATCGGATTGATCTCCGTATTGATATCACCGGTGGCTAAAAGGCTCTGGGTATTGGAAGCAAAATAGATCTGCTCGCCGGATTTCCCTTTAGCCACATAGAGCGGTTTGGCGCCCATGCGATCTCGCACAAGATGCATTTTATTGGCGTTTTTATCCCACAACGCAAAGGCAAATACCCCACGGAAACGGCTTGCCGCCTCCATCATGCCCCACGCGCGATAGGCGTATAAAATCACCTCGGCATCGGCATTGGTTCTGAAGGTAAAGCCCTTTGCTTCAAGCTCACGGCGGAGCTCATGTTGATTGTAGATCGTCCCGTTTAAGGTGACGATATTGCCGGTTTCAGGGTCAGTAAACGGCTCTTTTTGTGCATGATCGATCGCAAGATGCGCATGCAATAACCCCACCGCATTAGAGAGCTCAAAATCGAGCCCGTCAGGCCCGCGCTTTTTGAGTGGGTCGGCCATTTTCTCTAATAATCCACGATCCACACCGCGTTCTTTGAGATTAATAATACCTGCAATGCCACTCATAAGTTGCCTCTCTTTTGGTAGGGTAAAAATAATGAAGGCGCGCGTTGCGCCTTATATCAGTATAGTAAATGTTCGGTTAAAAAAGGAAGCTTTCGCCACAGCCGCATTCCGCTTTTGCGTCAGGATTACTAAAGCGAAACGTGCGATTTAATCCCTCTTTAACATAATCGAGTGTCACATTTTTAAGATAGGGAAGATTTTCCTCTTCCGCGACGAGCGTTAACGGCTCTTTTTCAAGCACCACGAGCGACTCATCGAGCTCTTTACAAAAATCGAGATAATACATAAATCCCGAACAGCCTGATTTTTTCAGCGCCACTTTAATCGCGACCGCATCAGACTCGGCCAAGGTTTTCGCTAATTGATTGCGTGCATTGTCAGTTACAGTAAACATGATGTCTCCCTTCAATTTAAAGGCCCGCCCATCGGTTTTTCCGGTATTTTCCCCACGATTCATCAACGGTCGAGGATAGGGAAAAAGCAATATGGTACGGTTTTAGTACTAATTGCAATATTATACACAACCCGAGCCCTTTCTGCTACGAAAGGCACCGAGTCTCCACAGGCCTCAATTGTCGTATTTTAATTAAAAATCCGCTTTCAGATGGGTGATATCCACATAGACATCGCCGCTCTTTTGGGG
>JAAZCI010000070.1 GCA_012513365.1 Lysobacteraceae bacterium | reverse complement strand
CACCGTTTTAATAAATCCCAGCAGGATGCGCTCCTTCCCTATATTGAATCAGGGCTTGTGATTTTTGTGGGAGCGACGACGGAAAATCCCTCCTTTGAGGTTAATCAGGCGCTTTTGTCCCGCACTTTTGTCTATGTGTTAAAACCCTTAACGGAAACGGCGCTGGAAACGATGGTACTTCGTGCAAAAGAGCGTTATTACCCCGATTACACGCTCGATGCGGAGGCGTTAAAACTTATTATTAATTTCGCTGCAGGGGATGGACGGCGTTCGCTCAATTTAATGCAGCAACTTCTCACCATTGCCGGCGGACACGATGATAAACGGGTGACCGAGGCGATGGCGAAAGAGACACTGTCCCTTCAGCCAAAAGCTTTTGATAAACAGGGCGACTATTTTTACGATCAGATTTCAGCACTGCATAAATCAATTCGCGGCTCCAATCCCGATGCGGCGCTCTATTGGTTTTCCATGATGATGGAGAGCGGGGCCGATCCCCTCTATTTAGCGCGGCGTATTTTAATGATCGCGTGGGAGGATGTTGGGCTTGCCGACCCGAGAGGGACGCAAATTGCGCTCTCAGCGTATGAAACCTATGAACGGCTGGGAAGCCCCGAGGGGGAGCTTGCTCTTGCGCAGGCTGTGCTCTATCTTGCCTCTGCAGCGAAATCCAATGCAGGATATATGGCCCATAACTTAGCGCGCAGTTTTGTTAAAAATGATCAAACGCGGCCGGTGCCGCTTCATCTGCGTAATGCGCCGACAAAACTCCTCAAAGAACTCGGTCACGGGCGGGAATATCGTTATGCACATAATGAACCGAACGCCTATGCCGCAGGAGAGACCTATTTTCCTGAAGGCATGGAGGAGCAGGTATGGTATCGCCCCAATCCCCGCGGGCTTGAAAAGCAGATCGGCGAGAAACTTAAATATCTTAAAGAGCTCGATCGTAAGGCACGAGGTGAGTTTTAGCCATCTGACGATTGGCTCATGAATATCGCGCAATAAAAAAAGCTGATTCAATTGAGTCAGCTTTTTTTGTCTAAAGACGTTAATGATTACGCAATGATTAAGCGATTGGAACTCAAATGATTAGACGTTTATTCCGCTTTTTCGGCAATCATTGTAAGCGCTCTATTGAGACGCTCAAGCGTACGCTCTTTACCCACTAAAAAGAGGGTTTCATCTAAGTTTGGTGAGCTCGTACGGCCAACAATCGCAGTGCGCAGTGGCATACCGACTTTACCCATGCCCACTTCAAGCGTTTCGGTCACGCCGCGAACGGCTTTATCGAGGTTTTCATGGGTCCACTCGTCGATCGCTGAGAGCACACGTACGAGCTCTTCGAGCACCGGTTGTGATTTTTCAGTGAGCTGTTTATTGACTGCTTTCTCATCATAATCGAGTTCATCATTGAAGAGATAGAGAATCATATCGGCAAGTTCAACGAGCGTATGCGCGCGTTTTACATGCGATTTAACCGCCGCTTTCAAGAGCTCCATATCGATCATTTTAACGTCGCGTTTTTGTAAAAATGGCACTAAGAGCGTCGCGAGTTTTTCCGCTGGCGTTTCGATCATGTAATGTTGATTGAGCCAGAGGAGTTTCGAGGTGTTAAACGCACTCGCTGACTTACTCACATTTTTAAGATCAAACAGTTTTACCATCTCATTGCGACTAAAGATCTCTTGGTCACCGTGTGCCCAACCAAGACGAACGAGATAGTTAATCACCGCATCGGGTAAAAAGCCTTGCTCGTAATATTCCATCACGCCCACTGCGCCATGACGTTTAGAGAGTTTTTGACCGTCGTCGCCTAAGATCATCGCCACATGCGCAAATTGGGGAACGGGCGCACCAAGGGCTTTGAAAATGTTGATTTGGCGAGGGGTGTTATTGATATGGTCATCGCCACGAATAATGTGGGTGATTTCCATATCCATATCATCGACTACAACGCAGAAGTTGTAGGTTGGAGATCCATCTGAGCGCGCAATGATCAGATCATCAAGCTCGCTATTGTTAATAGAGATTGTGCCGTGAACGAGGTCATTAAACGCCGTTACCCCCATTTGTGGGCTTTTAAAACGCACCACAGGATTCACGCCTTCAGGCGCTTCTGGCAAGGTTTTACCGGGCTCTGGTCGCCACATACCGTTATAGCGAGGTTTCTCTTTTTTCGCTTCGGCATCTTTACGCATTTTTTCGAGCTCGTCTTGCGTGCAGTAGCAGTAGTAGGCATGGCCTTCTTCCACTAATTTGGCAATAAGCTCTTTATAACGATCAAAGCGTTTTGTCTGATAATAGGGCCCCTCATCGTACTCAAGACCTAACCACTCAAGGCTTTTCATGATCGCCTCAACCGCTTCAGGTGTTGAACGCTCAAGGTCGGTATCTTCAATACGAAGAACGGTTTTTCCGCCATTATGATGAGCAAAAAGATGTGAAAAGAGCGCAGTCCGTGCGCCGCCAATATGTAGATAACCCGTTGGCGAAGGGGCAAAACGTGTTTTAATCATAAATTCAAATCAATTATTAGTTTCATAGATCAGCGCAACAGAAAGGGCACTGAAGGTGAATGGGGATTTCCTAAAACTCGACTTTGGGAACTTCGCGCTTGTGTTCTTCCATCGGAAGCCAGGCGGCAAATTGATAGCCAAAGAGGCCTGAAAAGATATTGTTAGGAAAGATCTGACGATAGGTATTATACTCCTCTATCGTGAAATTGTAATGTTTGCGTAGGGTCGCGATCTGATTTTCGGTGTTAGCAAGCTCTAAGGTCAATTCCGCCATGCGCGCATCGGCTTTTAGATCAGGGTAAGCTTCTACCACCGCCATAAGACGGCCGAGTGCCCCGCTTAACGCCCCTTCCGCTTTAGACATTAATCCCATTAAATCGGCATTGCCAAGATCGTTTTTAACGGCGTTTAACTGTTTTGACGCTTGATTTCGCGCTTCGGTCACTTCCACAAAAACGCCCTTTTCATGATCGAGGTAGCCTTTGGTTGCGGCAACGAGATTGGGGATCAGATCAAAACGGCGGGTGAGCTCAGTCTCTAAATTTGAAAATGCCGTTTTATAAATATTGGTCAAACGCACTAAATTGTTGCGCACCGTAATCGCAAAAGACGCGACTAAGAGCACAAGTGCCAGTGGAATAATCCAGCCTAAATTGTTGATGATGGTTGCTAAAATTGTCTCCATAAGAATCCCTTAACTCAATGAAATACTCAATAAAAATCTATTTTCTCAGTATACAGGGATTTACTCTGATTGTATCTTTTTTTGGCGACGCTTCTCGATAGGGCGGGCAAAGAAGAGGCCTGCCTCAAAGAGGAGAAGGACCGAGACCGCAAAGAGAATTTGAGAAAAAACATCGGGCGGGGTTACGATCGCGCCAACAACAAACGCACCGATAATAATGTGGGGGCGTTTTTTACGAATGGTTTCGGTTTTCATCACCCCAAGGGAGACGAGAACAATCACCACCACCGGCGTTTCAAAGGCGACGCCAAAGAAGAAGACAAGACGCAGGACAAGCGACAGATAACGGCTGATATCGGTGGTCATCTGCACGTTTTCAGGGGTATAACCTGCTAAAAACTTAAACATGAGCGGCATCACCGCGTAGTACGCAAAGAGCATTCCAAGGTAAAAGAGTAAAATGCTCGAGACTAAAATCGGGTGGACGATATCTTTTTCCGTCTTATAGAGCCCCGGCGCGATAAAGCTCCAGAGTTGGTAAATCACCCACGGAATTGAGATAAAAAAGGCGAGCCACATCACCAGCATAATCGGCACTAAAAACGGGGTGATCACATCGATCGCCACCATTTTTGAGCCTTCCGGAAGGGCCGCAATTAACGGCATCGATACAAAATTATAGATCTCCCGCGAAAAGGGGACCATAATTAAAAAGAGAATTAAAACCCCCGCGCCTGCTTTTAATAAACGATCACGCAGTTCGATAAAATGCTGAACAAAGGGTTGTTGATCTTGGGTGTCACTCATGCCGATAAGCTCTTTTTAAATTAAACGTAATTGAAGATCACTTCTTGAATCACGCGGGTGACGGTGATGCCAAGGAGGAGCACAAACGAGGATAGTATCACAAATTTCGCCGCTCTTTTACCGCGAATGCCGTAGACATATCGGCTCACTAAAATCGTGCCGTAGAGCACCCACGCGGTCGAGGCTAAAATCGTTTTATGAATGACCGCTTTATCAAACCAGGTGTCATAAAAGAAGAGGCTCGTGAGTAGGCTTAAGGTTAAAAATCCAAAGCCAATGGTCACCAGTTGAAAGAGCCAGCGCTCCATTCTGAGCATCGGCGGTAATTTTTTAATGAGCGAGAGCGAATGGCTTTTAAGCGAGCGATCTCGAAGATACACCAGCACTGCTTGAATCGCCGCGAGGAGTAAAATGGCGTAGGCAATAATCGAGATGAGGATATGAATCCCGAGCATCGGATTTTGCGTATTGACGGCAAATTTTGAATCGGTGAGCGATAGAAAGATCGTCACAATGGCAAACAGGATCAAAATGAGCGCTGTGTTAACATGACGTTTAATCAGCGGCATGGAAATGATGAGCATAATCAGGGAGGTGAGCGATAACGCCTTCATCGCGCCGATATTGACGAGCGAACTGCCGAAGATCTGGGTGCTTAGCAGATAGGCGTGTCCCCCCATTGCCAGTAGCATCAGCCCAATCGCAATGTTGAAACACGATCGGTTATTCTCCATTTTTAGATAGGTTACAAGACAGCCACTTGAGCTGAGATAGAGAAGGATAATAAGTGTGATTAGAATCATCATAGGTCGCTACTTCGTGTCGCTATTTATATATAGAACTTTAAAGGGAATTGCTTTTAAAGTAAACTATAGGGGAAATTTTAAGAGTTAATTATAACAATTTTACAATCTTTTCGTAGGATAGTGCATGTTTGAAAATTTAAGTGGCCGTCTGCGTCAGACGGTTAAATCATTACGCGGTCAAGCGCGTTTGAGTGAAGAGAATATTAAAGACGCGCTTCGTGAAGTGCGCATGGCGCTTTTAGAGGCTGACGTTGCGCTTCCCGTGGTGCGTGAATTTATTGCGCAGGTGCGCGAGCGTGCGATCGGTAAAGAGGTGGCGGAGAGTTTAAATCCCGGCCAGGTCTTTATCAAAGTTGTTCATGAAGAGCTCGTGAAAATTATGGGGGAAGAGAATGAATCCCTCAATCTACGCACTCAGCCCCCTGCAATTATCTTAATGGCGGGGCTTCAAGGGGCGGGTAAAACCACGAGCGTTGGTAAACTTGCAAAATTCTTAAAAGAGAAAGAGAAAAAGTCAGTTGCTGTTGTGAGTGCGGACGTATATCGTCCTGCGGCGATTGAGCAGCTGAAAACCGTTGCAGGTCAAGTGGGCGCGGAATTTATTCCTTCCACCACCGATGAAAAACCTGAAGATATTGCAGCGAAAGCGAAAGAGGCGGCGAAAAAGGGCGGCTTTGATGTCTTAATCGTCGATACCGCCGGTCGTTTACACATTGATGAAGCGCTGATGGATGAGATCAAAAAGGTCCACGCGGTGCTTGATCCGATCGAAACGCTCTTTGTCGTTGACAGTATGACGGGGCAAGATGCGGCCAATACTGCAAAAGCCTTTAATGATGCGCTGCCATTAACCGGGGTGATCTTAACGAAGATCGACGGGGACGCGCGCGGCGGTGCGGCGTTATCGATTCGTCACATCACGCAAAAACCGATTAAATTCTTAGGGGTCGGTGAAAAAACTGATGCGCTTGAGCCATTCCACCCAGCCCGTTTAGCATCGCGTATCTTAGATATGGGCGACGTATTATCGCTTGTAGAAGAGATTGAAGCGAAGGTCGATAAAGAGCAAGCAGAGCGCCTCACCCAGAAATTTAAGAAAGGGGAGCGCCTCGATCTTGATGACTTTAAAGCGCAGATGGAGCAGATGCTCGGCATGGGCGGAATCAACACCTTCCTCGATAAACTTCCCGGCATGGGCGATATCTCTGAGCAGGTAAAAGGTAAAGTCGATGACAATATCTTCCGCCGTAAAATTGCGATCATCAATTCGATGACGAAAGAAGAGCGTCGCGATTATAAACTTCTGCGCGGGCCTCGCCGTATGCGGATTGCGAAAGGAGCGGGCGTGAACATTCAGGACGTGCATCGCTTGATTAAAGAATATGAGCAGATGCAACGCATGATGAAGCAGCTTAAATCCGGCGGTATCGGTAAATTGATGCGCTCTGTGAAAGGTTTAATGCCCGGTAAAGGCGGTCGTCGCCGTTAAGGGCGCGATTTTGGATTAATACGTCTATTCAACGGTCGATATAAGTACATACCAAATAAAAGGGTGAAAGGAGTCAATTCGGTCACCCTTTTTTGTTTTTAATCAAGTGAGGATCTATGTTAGAACAGCGAAATCAACAGACCGAAGGGAGTGACCCTTCCACCGAACGCTTATGGCAAATGATGGAGAAAACCTTAAACGAGGCCACCGTTGAGCAGCGCCGTCGTCGCCGTTGGGGCATCTTTTTTAAGGGATTAACCTTTCTCTATCTGCTCTTTATTTTGGGCGCTATTTTTCAGATCATATCGGGTAAAAATGACCCCTATCGATTTGATGAAAATGGTCAGCTTCTCGATGCTTATACGGCGGTAATTCAGTTAAATGGCGTGATCGCCGCGGACTCTGATGCAAGTGGCGACCGTCTGATTACCGCACTTCGTCGGGCCTATAAAGATCCGAAAGCGAAGGGGATTATTCTGCGCATCAATTCAGGCGGGGGCTCGCCGGTGCAAAGCGGCTATGTCTATGATGAGATCAATCGTCTCCGCACACTCTATCCTACGAAAAAGCTCTATTCAGTAATTATGGAGATTGGGGCATCGGGCGCCTATTATATTGCGTCGGCTACCGATGAGATCTACGCCGATAAAGCAAGTCTTGTGGGCTCGATCGGCGTGACCGGCGCGTCATTTGGCTTTGTGGATGCGATGGATAAACTTGGCGTTGAGCGTCGTCTTTATACCTCAGGCGAGCATAAAGCATTCCTCGATCCATTTATGCCGATGCGTGATGATGAAACCGAATTTTGGAAAGAGGTACTCGGCGGTGTGCATGAGCAATTTATCGACGTGGTGAAAAAAGGACGCGGCGATCGTTTGGATGTGGAAGGCAATCCCGATCTCTTTTCAGGCCTTATCTGGAATGGTGAGCAAGCGCTTGAGATGGGCTTGATCGATGGATTGGGTTCGGCGGGCTATGTAGCGCGCGAGATTATTGGAGCGCCCCATTTAGTTGATTTTACCGTGGAAGAGGATGGCTTTAGCAAAGTGTTAAAACGCTTAGGCGCGAGTGCTGGCGCTGAGATTCGCTCAAAATTGACCGAATTTAACTGGCAATAAACGGCCAATAATAAAAAGTAATAAAAAAGCCACGCTAGAAAGGTCGTGGCTTTTTTTATGAGAGTTTTTTATGAGAAGAATTTGTGAAAACTCTCTAACCTATTTCTTGTTCTCTTTCTTTTCCTCAACGGGAGTAAAGCGAGTTTGATTATCAAGCGCTTTCCGGGTGTAACGAATCACAATCGGTGAGAGTAGAAGGAGCGCTGCTAAGTTCGGCAGCACCATGAACCCATTAAAGACGTCGGTCAATTGCCATACGAGCTCCACTTTAAACATCGATGCAAAGAAGACACCGACTACCGCAAGTAGCTGAAACACGTAGAGCGCAACCGGGGAATTAAAGAGGTAGCGCACGTTCGTCTCCGCATAATAATACCAACCGATAATGGTGGAAAAGGCGAAGAAGAAGAGGGCGACTGCAATAAAGATGCCGCCGATATTGCCAAAAATAAGCTCGTAGGCTTTTTGGGTGACCGCACTTCCCGTGCCTTGATAGAAGGATAAGAATGAAGGATCGGTGAGAGCTAACCCGCTTTCGACCCAGCCGCGAATCCCTGAACTAATGATGACAAGTCCGGTTAAGGTGACAATCACCGCCACCATAAATACGCCCATCATCGCCACAAAACCTTGCTCTTCTGGTTTCACGTTTTTCGCCGCAGCGTGCGCGTGAGGCGTTGATCCCATTCCCGCTTCGTTTGAAAAGAGGCCGCGAGCAATCCCAAGACGCATCGCTTCTTGAATGGCAATCCCAACGCCGCCCCCGAGAACTGCTTGAGGATTAAACGCCGCGATAAAGATCGCTTTAAAGGCCGGGAGAATATATTCAAAGTTAAAGGCAAGCGTAATCAGTGCACCAACGAGATAGAAAACCGCCATGCTTGGGACGATTTTTTCAGTAAAGTTTGCAATGGCGCTAATGCCGCCCATCACCACAAGTCCCATAATGATCGATACCACAAGGCCCGATACCCACGTTGGAATGTGGAGTGAGGTTTCAAAGGCGGTGGCAATGGAGTTTGATTGCACCATATTGCCCATTAATCCGAGCGCGAGAATGATTAAAATCGCAAAGGCGACCGCAAGCCATTTTAGCCCAAGTCCCTTTTCGATGTAATATGCTGGCCCGCCGACAACTTGACCGTTGGCGTCGGTGGTTTTAAATTTTTGTGCCAAAATCGCTTCGGCGTAGATGGTGGCCATTCCGAAAAAAGAGGAGATCCACATCCAAAAAATCGCCCCCGGGCCCCCTGTCATAATGGCCGTTGCAGGGCCAACGAGATTACCCGTTCCGATCTGTCCTGCTACTGCCGTGGTTACCGCTTGAAACGAGCTCATGCCCGATTTATCGGCTTTGTCGCCCTTAAAAGTGATCTGCCCAAAGAGTGATTTTGCTGCTTTCTTAAAGTGCCTTACTTGCAAAAATCCTAAGCGGAATGTGTAATAAATCCCTGTACCGCAGAGAAGATAGATGAGGAGATAATCCCATAAAATGGTATGAATCACTCCAAGAAAACTTTCGAGTCCGGACAACATCAGAGCTAACCTTAAAATTGGATATAGTAGAAAGGAAAATGGCGCTAAGCCCGCATGGACTGCGCATTTATAAAGTTGATATGGGTTAATGCATTGAGGATATTTTCGCCTCGCGTCTTACACTTATTCACTGTTCTGTGGTATAAATCAGAGATTGAGTAAGACTTTTTGCAAGAAAGTGATTTTATCACAGATGGGCATGAAGTTTAATCTTTTATATAACAACAAAAAGGGGATATGCATGCACGTATTAGTACTGGGGAGCGGTGTTGTAGGCACCACATTAGCGTACTATCTTGCCCGTAAAGGGGCTAAAGTTACCGTTGTTGACCGTCAAGAAGGTCCAGCGCTTGAGACGAGTTTCGGGAATGCCGGTCAGGTATCTTTTGGATATACGACGCCGTGGGCAGCGCCGGGCGTACCGCTTAAAGCAGTGAAGTGGTTAATGCAAGAACATGCGCCGCTCGCGATTCGCCCAACCTCAAGCCTATTTCAGTACAAATGGATGTTTAAGATGATGATGAACTGCACCAAAAGCCGTTATCATCTCAATAAATCACGCATGGTACGCGTTTCAGAATATAGCCGTGAGTGCATCGATAAGCTTCGCGAAGAGACGGGCATTCACTATGAAGAGCGCACGCTCGGAACGACGCAATTACTCCGTACCGATAAGCAGATGGAAGCGATTAAAGGCGACATGGAAGTGCTCGCTGAATATGGCGTTCCGTTTGAAGTACTCGACCGCGATGGCATTATTGCCGCAGAACCGGCGCTTGAAAAAACCGCACATAAATTGGTGGGCGGACTCAAATTACCCAATGACCAAACCGGCGATTGCCATATCTTCACCAATCGTTTAGCCGATATCGCGAAAGAGATGGGCGTTGAATTTAAATTTAATGCCAATATCGAAAAACTCGTGGTTGAAAATGGCGAGATCAAAGGGGTAATGGTTGATGGTGAATTGATGGAAGCGGACAATTACGCGCTCTGTCTTGGAAGCTACTCAACGGAGATGCTGCGTCCTGTGGGCATTGATGTACCGGTCTATCCACTTAAAGGCTACTCGCTCACGATTCCGATTATCAATCCTGAGATGGCGCCAAAATCCACCATTCTTGATGAAACCTATAAGATTGCGATCACCCGTTTTGACGACCGTATTCGCGTTGGAGGCATGGCGGAGATTATGGGCTTTGATTTAAGCTTAGATCCGCGTCGCCGTAAAACCCTTGAGTTTGTTACCAAAGATCTCTATCCCGAAGGTGGAGCGATCGAGAAGGCTGAATTCTGGACCGGTTTACGTCCTGCAACGCCGGACGGTACGCCGATCATTGGACCAACAAAATATAAAAACCTCTTCCTCAATATCGGGCACGGTACCTTAGGCTGGACCATGTCAACGGGAAGCGGAAACTATCTTTCAGACATCATCTTAGGCAATAAACCTGAGATCGATACCGAAGGATTAGACGTATCGCGTTACAATTAATAACGAATTATCAATATTGATTGAATCCGATAAAGGAAAAGCCGATGCAGCATAGACTGGATCGGCTTTTTTGTGTGTAGACGTTTTTAATGAGGCGTTTTTAATTGAGATAACCCTAATTGAGATAATCCGCTTTGGTGCGTGAAATCTTAACGCCGACGGCATCGGTGCCGGGAATGGCGGTGAGTTTATTGAGCTCGAGGGTGAGCGCCTCGATATTAAACTCCATAATGAGCTTCTCTGCGAGCACTTCAGTAAAACGCTCCACCAATAAAAATGCCGAATCGCGGGCAAAGGCTTTGATGTAATTGCTCACCTTTTCATAATCGAGGGTGAGGGTAATGTCATCACTTTTACCCGCCGGGCGATTGTCCCACGCCATCTCTACATTGAGGGTGATGGGCTGAGTTTGCGTCCGTTCATGATCGTAAATCCCGATAATCACATCGAGTTTAAGATTTTTAATAAAGACAATATCGTGAGCCATAATCGATCCTAAAAATTCTCTATTTTACACTAAAAGCGCTGTCCATTTTAATAGGGCGCAACGGGGTACGAACCGAGCACTTTAAAGAGCGACGCCACATTTTTCACCTCTTCAAGGGCGAGCTGAATGCCGTGATCACTCTGATGGCCAAGTACGTCGATAAAGAAGACGTAGCTCCAGTTGCCATTTTTGGAGGGGCGCGACTCAATACGGGTCATGGTGATGTTGTATTTTGAGAACGGCGCAATAAGGTGAAGCAGTAATCCCGGACGATCATTGGCGGAGACTAAAATCGTCGTTTTATCGTTGCCACTTGCAGGAATCGGTTTGTTGCCGATAATTAAAAAGCGCGTCGAGTTGGTAAGATTATCCTCGATGTTTTTCTCTAAAATCGGCACATCGTAAAATTTCGCCGCTTGCTTTCCACCAAGGGCAGCAGAGCCCCCTTTTTCTTCGGAGGCGCGCATAATGGCGCCGGCATTGGAGTTGGTCTCTATGCGCTCGGCATGGGGAAGATATTCATCGAGCCAGCTACGGCACTGCGCTAACGATTGCGGGTGCGCGTAGACGGTGTGGATCGATTTGAAATCCGGCGCGTGCGAGATAATATTTTGGTGAATTTTAAGCTCGGTTTCACCGCAGATATAGATATTGGAATTTAAAAAACAGTCGAGCGTCTGATTGACCGCGCCTTCCGTTGAGTTCTCAATGGGGACTACGCCAAAATCGGCCTTTTGGGATTCAATCGCGTGGAACACCTCATCGATGGTGCGGATCGGCATACGGATCGCAGAACCGCCAAAATGCTTTAAAGTCGCCTCTTCAGTAAAGGTGCCTTGCGGGCCTAAAAACGCCACTTTAAGCGGTTTTTCAAGGGAGAGACAGATCGACATAATCTCTCTAAATAGACGGGCAATCTCCTCATCGGGGATCGGACCGTGATTCTCTTCCATGCGTTTTTTGAGTACTTGCGCTTCTCGCTCAGGGCGATACATCTCCGTATCTCCGGCCGCAATTTTTATCTCACCGATCGCTTTTGCCGCCTCGGCGCGCTGATTTAAGAGGGCTAAAATCTCATGATCGACCGTATCGATGATATCGCGATACTCCAATAGCGTTTTCTTCTCCATGATTCTCGTGCTCTGTGTTCTTTATCTTGTATTTATTAAAGGGGTTGTCTACTATGAAATGATTCATAAAGGATGCAAAAACATCCCATCAAAGCACTTTACCATAGGAGTGATGAGAAGCGATGCAGAATAATAATATTATGGTTTTTGAAGATAAAAAGCCAGAGGTAGGAAAGGGCGCTTGGATCGATCCCACGGCGCGTATCATCGGAGATGTTGAGATTGGTCAAGATTCGTCAATTTGGCCTTACGTCATTTGCCGAGGTGATGTAAATTCAATACGTATAGGTGCACGTACTAATATTCAGGATGGTTCAATTATTCATGTCTCTGGCGACAGTCTAATCAGCCCGGGCGGATATCCTACGATTGTCGGTGATGATGTGACGGTCGGGCATGGAGCGATGCTGCATGGGTGCGTGATTGAAGATGCAACGCTCATCGGAATGAGAGCGACACTCCTAGATGGATCGCGAGTGGAAAAGCATGGTATTTTGGGTGCGGGCGCATTGCTTGCACCTGGTAAGGTGGTACGATCTGGAGAAGTTTGGATGGGAACGCCGGCGCGGAAGGTTCGGATTTTGAGTGATAGCGAGATCGAGCATCTCTACGTTTCGGCACAGCAATACTCTCTTTTGAAGGATCGTTTCCTCAAAGCGCTCAAGGGTTAAGTTGATTAAATGCGTATAAAAACGCCTAAAATCAGAATGGCAAGCCCTTTACTAAAATGCTATGATTATCTCTATCTGAGGGCAATTATATAAAGTGGAATTATATATCATATGACGAAAATATTAGTTGTTGATGACTCTACCGTCCAGAAACTGGTAATTACGCGTGTCCTCGATAAATTAGATGTAGAATATGTCGAGGCCAAAAACGGGAAGGAAGGGGTTGAACAAGCCCTCAAACATCGTCCCGATCTTATTTTAATGGATATTATCATGCCCGACTGCAACGGCTTTCAAGCGATTCGTATGTTGCAACGTCATGATGAAACGAAAGATGTGCCCGTGATTGTCGTGAGCACAAAAAGCCTCAATGTTGATAAAATCTGGGCCAAGCGTCAAGGCGCCGCCGACTACATCGTAAAACCGATTGATGAAGCGGAATTGATCGAAAAGATTAAGAAACATTTACCGTAGTTTTAAGTTCGAGATTCGATAGAGGAAGGTATGAAATTAATCATTCAACGTGAGCAACTGTTAAAGCCATTACAGGCGATTATTGGGGTGATCGATCGTACACAGACGTTGCCCGTGCTTGCGAATGTGAAATGTGTCGTGACGGAAGATGAGATCACCTTAACCACCACCAATCTTGAGATTGAGTTGAAGTGTTCGTTTCCCCATCTCTCCATCGAAACCGGCGACATTACCTTTCCGGCGAAAAAACTGCTCGATATTTTAAAGGCGCTGCCTCACAATATTGAGGTTCAAATTCATGTCGAAGAGCTCCGTGCCACCATCGTTGCAGGGCGTTCGCGCTTTACCTTAAGTTGTCTAGCGGCGGATGAATTCCCCGTGCTTGACGATCTGGAATTTGAGAAAACACTGACAGTTCCGAAAAAAGATCTGCGTGAAATCATCGATAATGTGGCCTTTTCCATGGCCGTTTCTGATGTGCGTTATTTTTTAAACGGACTGTTACTTGATGTGGATGGTAATGAATTAAATGCGGTGGCAACCGATGGGCATCGTCTCTCTGTTGCGCATTTAGAATTGCCGGAAACTACCGGATTGCAAAAGCAGTTCATCATTCCCCGTAAAGGGATTGAGGAGCTGTTAAAACTGCTTGAGAACGAATCAGCACCGGTTCATTTAGAATTAAGCCCAAATCACCTTCGCGTTGAGCTTGGTAGCATTGTCTTTACCACGAAATTGATCGAAGGGAAATTCCCGGATTATCGCCGCGTTGTTCCAGAACTTGGGGATAAACTGGTGGTGGCTGACCGAGTTGGACTCATTGATGCATTAACGCGCGCGTCGGTCTTATCGCAAGATAAATTCCGTGGCATTCGTCTCCATTTTTCTGAATTTTTACTTAAACTTCACGTCAATAATCCTGAGCAAGAACATGCTGAGGAAGAGGTGGAGGTGAACTATCAGGGCGAGGATTTCTCCACGGCATTTAACGTCACTTATCTCTTAGATGCGCTTAAAGCGCTCGATGATGATATGGTGCGTTTAAGCTTTACTAGCGCCACCTCTAGCTGCCTCATTCAGAACTCTGAAGGGGATAACGTTAAATATGTTGTGATGCCGATGAGGCTCTAAATTTTGTGATTATTGAATCACTCAAAGTGGAGCGATTCCGGCACTTAAAACCGTTTCGCTACACGTTTGATCCCCATTTTAATCTAATTATTGGAAAGAACGCTTCCGGGAAGACCTCCTTCCTCGAGGCGCTCTTTTTTCTCTCCCATCTAAAATCATTCCGCACCCACAATTCAGCGGAGATTATCGAGTCCGATTCGGAGAGTTTTATTCTCTTTGCCGAAATTGCCGATCTTGAGGAGGAACAGCGTTCCCAACTGGGGATTGAACGGACGAAAAAAGGCTTTCAAATTCGCAAAGATTTTGAGCCGGTACAGCGCCGCTCCGAGCTTGCAAAATTGCTTCCCATCTTGTTTATTGGTCCCGATACTGGGCAATCACTCATTGATAGTCCGCGCTATCGCCGTCAATTTATCGACTGGGGACTTTTCCAAAGTCTGCCGCAATATCATGGAATTTGGCTACGTTACGAGCGTGCGCTTAAACAGCGTAATGCTGCGCTTAAAGGCAATATGCCCGATGGAGTCCTGCGCGGAATTGAGCATGAGATGGCGGAATCGGGCGAGATCTTATCGGAGCAGCGTGCAGCGTTTTTAGCAGAACTTACAGAAAAAGCATTGCCGCTTTTACACGCGCTTTTACCCGAGCTTACCGAGTGGGAAGTGCGCTATCAATATGGTTATAGCAAAGGGCATTTTGCGGAAGGCATGGCGGAGAGTCGGCCGAAAGATCGCATTATTGGCTACACCCGTTCAGGCCCTCATCGCGCCGATTTTTCCATAAAAGTGGATGGGCATACGGCGCACCAATATCTCTCGCGCGGGCAGATTAAATTGATGACGATTGCGATGATGCTTGCGCAAATTACTCTCTACCGCGAAAAAACCGGGCACTCCACCATTTTATTGATGGACGATATTACCGCCGAACTCGATCAGACAAAACGCGGGTTATTACTCACCCATTTAATCGCCCAAAAAACGCAACTTTTTGTCACCTGTCTTGAGCCAAATGAGTTTCCAGAACTCACTGAACCCTCGTTCAAATCTAGCATGCAATATTATGAACTTACTAACGGATCAGCTCAAAAAGTGGTATAATAGCGAGGGTTTATTAGACAAATTTAAAAGAGTAAAAACACACGAGGTATTTGAATGGCAACAGATAGTCACTCTCCGAGTATCAAAGTATTAAGAGGGCTCGATGCAGTACGCAAGCGCCCTGGAATGTATATCGGTGATACGGATGATGGTACTGGCTTGCACCATATGGTTTTTGAGGTGGTGGATAACGCCATTGACGAAGCATTAGCAGGCTTTTGTGATGATATTGAAGTGACCATTCATATGGACAACTCCATTACCGTAAGCGATAACGGACGCGGAATCCCCGTTGAGATGCACCCGGAAGAGGGCGTATCGTCAGCACAAGTGGTGATGACCGTGCTTCACGCCGGCGGTAAGTTTGAAGATAACGCGATTTCAGGCGGTCTTCACGGGGTTGGGGTATCGGTGGTCAATGCGCTCTCTTCAGATCTTAAAATGACGATCTACAAAGAGGGGCATGTCCACGAGCAAGAGTATAAACTGGGCGAACCTCAATATCCGCTTCGTGTGATTGGCGATACCGATAAGACCGGGACTACCGTCTATTTCAGACCGAGTGCCGAAGTCTTTACCAATATCGACTTTGATTATGACATTCTCTACAAACGTTTACGTGAGCTTGCGTTCCTTAACTCAGGGCTGCGCATCACTTTAAAAGATGAGCGTTCTGATAAGCATGATGTCTTCGATTTTGAGGGCGGTATTCGCGCTTATGTCGAGCTAATCAACAAAAATAAAACAGCGATCCACAACAGTATTTTCTACTGTAATCATCAGAAAGATAATATCACCGTTGAGATTGCGCTTCAGTGGACCGATGGCTATCAAGAGTCGGTGCATTGTTACACCAACAACATTCCTCAGCGCGATGGGGGAACGCATCTGCTAGGCTTTAGAGCGGCGATGACGCGTACCTTAAATCGCTATATGAACGATGAGGATCTCCTTAAAAAAGCCAAAGTTGCCACCACAGGCGATGACTCCCGTGAAGGGCTTACCGCGATTATCTCGGTGAAAATTCCTGGACCAAAATTCTCCTCACAAACGAAAGAAAAACTCGTTTCAAGTGAAGTAAGACCGGCGGTTGAGGGCGTGCTTGGCGAGAAAATGGCGGAGTATCTGCTCGAAAATCCGGACGATGCGAAAGCGATCACCTCCAAAATTATCGATGCAGCGAAGGCCCGTGAAGCGGCGCGTAAAGCCCGTGAAATGACTCGTCGTAAAAGTGCGCTCGATATTGCAGGGCTTCCCGGGAAGCTCACCGATTGTCAGGAGAAAGATCCGGCGAAATCAGAACTCTTCTTAGTGGAAGGGGATTCGGCGGGCGGTTCTGCAAAGCAGGGGCGCGACCGTAAATTCCAAGCGATTTTACCGCTTAAAGGAAAGATCTTAAACGTTGAGCGTGCACGTTTTGACCGTATGCTTCAATCGGCGGAGATCGGCACCTTAATTACTGCGCTTGGTTGCGGCATTGGCCGTGATGAATTTGATCCCGATAAATTGCGCTATCACCGCATTGTAATCATGACGGATGCGGACGTGGATGGGGCGCACATTCGTACGCTACTGCTCACGTTTTTCTATCGTCAAATGCGCGAGCTAGTGGAACGCGGGCATATCTATATTGCTCAGCCGCCGCTCTACAAAGTGCGTCGTGGGCGACAAGATACCTATATGAAAGATGATAATGAGTTAACGCTCTACTTCCTCAATACCGCACTTGAAAATGGAACATTCCACGCAAGCCCTGATGCGCCAGCGCTTTCGCAAGTGGTGGTTGAACGTCTTGCAAAACAGCTTCTTTTTGTTGAACAAGTGATCGAGCGAATCTCTCACCGTCTGCCGATGGAAGTGCTGTACGATCTGCTCTCAATGCCCCGTTTAACCGATGCCATTTTAGGCAATAATGCGGAAGCACAGGTTTGGATCGATGCCCTCATGGCGCTCTTAACGGCTAATCAAGAAGAGGGATCGCATCAATATAAGATCACTCACGATCCGCAAAATAGCAGCATTGAGATTGTGACAGAACGCTATAACACGCGCGATTATTATCGCATCGATACCCGTTTTGTGAATTCAACGGAATACTCCCATATCGGTAGTTTAGCCGATGAGTTGCAAGCGCTCCTACATGACGGAGCCTTTGTGCGTCGTGGTGAGAAAACGCAAAATATCAGCACCTTTAAAGAGGGCATGGATTGGCTCATTAATGAAGCAAAACGCGGCCAACATGTTTCACGCTATAAAGGTCTCGGGGAGATGAACGCCGAGCAGCTTTGGGAAACCACGATGGATCCTGAAACCCGTCGCCTCCTTCAAGTGAAAGTGGAAGATGCGGTGAAAGCCGATGAAATCTTCACCATGCTGATGGGCGATGAAGT
>JAAZCI010000069.1 GCA_012513365.1 Lysobacteraceae bacterium | reverse complement strand
GGCGTTACCGCCCCTAATCCAGTTACTACAACACGGCGTTTCATCCAAAACTCCTTACAAAATATTTTAGCGCTCGTAGATAAAAATAAAGCGACTGATTTAGTGACTTCATATACTACAAAGCCTAAATACAGTCGCCCAAAATTCTTAAATTGTGACTATTGATTACAAATTTCTTTGTATCACAACGTTAAACTAGCTTCTTATAAGTTTGCGTTAACGTAGTCAATAGCCTGCTGAACTGTTGTAATTTTTTCAGCTTCTTCATCAGGAATATCGCACTCAAACTCTTCTTCAAGAGCCATAACTAATTCAACAGTATCGAGTGAATCTGCACCTAAATCGTCAACAAAAGATGCTGTATTTACAACTTGTTCTTCTTTAGCATCAAGTTGTTCCATAATAATTTTTTTGACACGTGTTTCGATGTCGCTCATAACTATATAAATCCTTAAACTAATTTAACAATAGGCACAATCGCCAAAATGCATTTTAAGAAATATTCAGATTAAAGTCCAAACTTATTTCTTGGAGTATGATTATAATCCGAATATTTCGATTAATCAATCCATCAGCATGCCACCATTGACATTGATCGTTTCGCCGGTGATATATCCCGCACCTTCAGAGGCTAAGAAAGTGACCGCATTGGCGATCTCTTCTGGCGCGCCCAAACGTGCAAGGGGAATGTTCGCAAGCAGTGCTTCTTTCACTGATTCTGGCAGGTCTTTAGTCATATCAGTATCGATAAAACCAGGCGCTACAGCGTTTACCGTAATCCCGCGCGAGCCCACCTCTTTTGCCATCGATTTAGTAAAACCGATCACACCGGCTTTTGCAGCTGCGTAGTTCGTTTGCCCCGCATTACCGGTAATTCCCACCACAGAACTAATGTTAATAATACGGCCAAAACGCGCTTTCATCATCGGACGCATCACCGCTTTTGAGATGGTATAGACGCTCGTAAGGTTTGTTTGAATAACATCCATCCAATCTGAATCTTTCATGCGCATTAAGAGCTGATCTTTGGTGATTCCGGCGTTATTGACCACAATAAGCGGCGCACCTTTCTCATCAGCGATCGTTTTTAATACCGCTTCAATATTCTCATTGTCGGTAACATCAAGCACTAAACCGCGGCCTTTATCACCTAAATAGTCAGAGATGGTGTTTGCGCCATTTTCAGAGGTAGCCGTGCCATACACAAACGCGCCAGCACCAGCTAAACTCTCGGCAATCGCCTTACCAATCCCACGGGTTGCCCCAGTTACTAAAGCAACTTTTCCTTCAAAATTCATAGTTTCTCCTAATTCTCTAATCGATGAGAATGTTAAAAAATTATCCGTTTTTATCAAAAACAATCCACTGTTTTCGAGCGGGGTTTACTTTGCAAAACTGACATAGATCAGTTTTTTAATCGCTTTTTCCATCAGTATTCGAGCGTTATTCAATCACAATTAGGGCCAATTTTCTCTTATTCGCCACAAATCTCTACAACATATTGGCCATCATCCGGAATTTGTGTCGCGCGCTCCCAAGGAAATTCTTGTTGAAATAACCTCACACTCAGCTGATGGCGGTTCCCACTAAATTCAGGGTAGATATTAGGATCATCGATCTCTAAACGCACCAGCGCCGCATCCCATTTAATGCTGCTGTAATAAAATCCACGCTTAAATTGGCAATGCTCTTCACGCTTTAAACTGCGGATGGTCTGCAGGGTAAATTCGATCGTACCCACCATCTTATCGAGCGCTG
This sequence comes from Lysobacteraceae bacterium, assembly GCA_012513365.1. Lineage (GTDB taxonomy): Bacteria > Pseudomonadota > Gammaproteobacteria > Cardiobacteriales > Wohlfahrtiimonadaceae > CALZBJ01. The sequence goes on along the minus strand of JAAZCI010000069.1, from coordinate 6,038 downwards.
AAAACCAACGATAGAAGTGATCTTTACGCACCTCATGCGGCCGTTCGAGCCAATTGTGTAAAAGAGGCACATCAAAGCCACAAGTGCCGCCGGGAATATGAATCCGCTGGCGTAAAATATTTAAAAAAGCATTTTCTTTGATCTCATCGTAGGCCCGTACCGACTGCATCGTCAGCTCAGTTTTAAGCGTTTTAGCGTGCTCTTTTACTTCATCGGTAAGATTTTCATTGAATGAAAAATCATCAAGCACCCGCAAAATGCTCACTTTAAGATCATTTTTAGTCACCAAGCCAACGGTATCAAGAAGGGTACGAATCGCAGCAAGCGTTGCGTAGGGGGAATCAAGTTCGATACAGTTCCGCGCCTGATCAACAAGCATTTCAATGCGAAGCAGACGGCGTGCACCTTCACTTAAAGGGTATTCATAAATCATCGTCTGCCCCCTAATGTGTGGTGAATAATGCGTGCATGTAGTTGGTCTAATTTTCGCACAACGCCTCCTCGATCGTGATTAATAATAATAACATCCACCAATTTCCGCCGCTCTAACCGCGAGATTTGTGATGCCATCATCTCATCGGCCAGCGCCTCAGTAATCCCATCGCGCGCCATCAAACGTTTTTTCTGCTCCACCTCAAACACCTCCACGCCAATGGTGAAATCAGCAAGGTTTAAATAGGGTGAACCTTTATGCAAAAGCGGTACAACCATCAAATGATAGGTGGAAACGGGCTCTGCAATACACTCTTTGGTGAGCGATAAAATTTGTGGGTGAAGTATCGATTCTAATATTTTTTTCGCATTAACGTCACTAAAAATTCGCTTTCTCAGATAGGTCCGATCTAAATTTCCATCCGGCATTAATATCTCCGCTCCGAGTTTTTCCGCAAGCAGCGCTAAGGTTTTACGCCCCCGCTCGCTATCGGTTGACACCACCTCGCGAGCAAGAAGATCGGTATCGACAACATGTGCGCCAAGCGAGCCTAAATACTCAGAGACAAAGGTTTTCCCTGTAGCAATACCGCCTGTAAGTAAGATCACCGGCGGTACATGCGAGATTGAAGTATCTAAGAAGGCGTTACGGTTGTGTGACATATCGTTATTAGAGCCAAAGCGGCGGCACCCATTGATGGATAAACGAGGCACCAAACAACAGATAAATCACCCCAGCAAGGGCTAAATAGGGTCCAAACGGAATCGGTTTACTGCGCTCGTGACGGAAAAAGAGCATGAGCGAAATTCCGACAATTGACCCTACAATGGTGGGGATTAAAATAATCGGCAAAATCGCATTAACGCCAAGCCAAGCGCCTAAAAGGGCGAGCAGTTTAAAATCGCCATGCCCCATCCCCTCTTTACGAAAGAGCGTTTTATAAACAAAATTAACGATCCAGAAAAAGAGATAGCCAACGACCGCGCCTAAAAACGACGCTTCAAAGGGCATCGACACCCATCCTGCAAAGCTCGCAATTAATCCTAACCACAAAAGTGGCAACATAATTTCATCAGGAAGCAGGTAATGTTTAAGGCCAATAAAAGTCGCGGTGATTAATCCGAGTAACAGCACAATAAAGAGCCCTGTCTCAAGATTCGCCCCATAGAGCCACACCACGAGCCCCACTAAAATTCCGGTGAGCGCTTCCACAACCGGATATTGAACCGAGATCGGCGCATGACATCCTTTACATTTACCACGCAAAAAAAGCCAACTTAAGACGGGAATATTCTCATAACTCTTAATTTTATGATCGCAATTTGGGCATGCAGATGGTGGCCACGCAAGATAGCGATAAGGTTTAGCTGCAAGCGGCGCATCGGGGGTTGCTTGATAAGTTCCATTATCAACCATCTCAATCCCGGTCTTCTCTTTATTTACCACCGCATCGTCTAAAATCTCTTTAATATTGGCATACCACTGACTCTTCATAATCACCGGTAAGCGGCAGATCACCACATTTAAAAAACTGCCCACCAATAAACCAAAAACTACCGCCACAAACGTGGCGATAGCAGGCTCTTCTTGTAACATGAATAACAGATCACTCATTATTTACACCATGTCTCCCATACTGAAGAGTGGCAGATACATCGCAACAACGATTCCCCCAACGAGAACCCCGAGCACAACGATCAAAATCGGCTCAATAAGCGACATCATTCCATCAATGGCGTTATCAACGTCCTCTTCATAGGTCTCGGCAACGCGATAGAGCATATCCGATAAGTTACCGGATTTTTCACCAATCCCGACCATATGCACAACAAGCTCTGGGAAGAGCCCCGATTGACGCATCGCAAAGTTAAGCTCCTGACCAATCGAAACGTTCTGACGCATTTTTAATGTCGCTTCTTTAAAGAGCTCGTTCGGCGTTGCGCCAGCAACGGTTCCAAGCGCTGAAATCATCGGTGTACCGGAGTCATACATGGTTGCAAGGGTACGAGCAAAAATCGAGCTATTACTAAGCTCTGATAATTTACCAATTACCGGGAGACGCAGTAAAAACTTATGGACTTTATAGCGCAATCCCTCATTGGTTCTCACCATCTGTCTAAAGGCAAAAATGGCCAGTCCTGCGATAAAGAGAAACGCGATAAATCCGACCGATTGAATAAATTCAGAAATATTAATCACCACTTGCGTTGGCGTTGGTAGCGCTTGCCCCCCTTGTTCGAACATATCTTGGAACACAGGAACGACTTTAACTAAGATAAGCGCCGTGATACTAAGTGCAATCACAATGACCGCAATTGGGTAGATCATCGCTTTTTTGATCGCTTTTTTCGTACTCTCTGATTTTTCTAAAAACGTTGCAAGTTGACTAAAAACCGTTTCAAGCGTACCCGACTCTTCACCGGCCGCTACCAGCCCACGAAACATGGGTGAAAAAATAGTTGGGCGTTTATTGAGCGCGCCTGATAACCCATCCCCACGGTCAACGTCGGCGCGAAGCCCAAGGAGCAATTCGCGCATACTGAGCTTATCCATCCCCGCCGCCTGCATCCCAAGCGCCTCAGAGATCGGAATCCCCGCTGACATCATGGTGGTCATCTGGCGTGAGAAGTTCATAATATCTTCGTTGGTAACTTTACCGCCACGTCCGCGCTTACCTTTACTCTTAGTAATACGGATCGGTTGGATACCCTGCTCGATTAGAAGCGTTTTAATAACCGCTTGAGAAGTTGCACGATGCGTCCCTTCTATTCGCTTTCCGGCTTTATCGCGCCCTACCCACTTAAAATCATACTCTCGTTTTATATCTGTAGCCATATTTGCCTCATCTATCGACTGTGAATTGTGGGCTGATACCCATCGAATCGACTAAGAAAAATTAATTTCGTTGAAATATCTATAATTATTGACGGCGTCAATTATACCAGACTCTTAATTAAGTACGCACTATCCTCATTCAATGAGGCATAAAAAAACCCAAACTGATGACTTATATCAGTTTGGGTCTCTGTATGGTACCGACGCCCAGATTTGAACTGGGATGCTGTTAGGCACTACCACCTCAAGGTAGCGTGTCTACCAATTCCACCACGCCGGCAAAACTAGTTTGGAATGTGATCTGCGCCACTCTTATCTGTGTCTTCAACCACCGACTCGACTTGTTTCTCGTCTAGTACGCTTCCAGTGGTGGTAATCTTACCAGAATTAAACATCATTGCAAGACTTGTGATGAAAAATAATACAACACACCATTTGGTGAGCTTTGCTAAGAAGTTTGTCTTCCCCGCCGCACCAAAAACAGTGCCCGATGCACCGCTACCAAAAGCCGCCCCTGCAGACGCGCCTTTCCCTTGTTGAACCATCACAAGAGCAATAATGCAAAGACATAAAACAATGTGTACGACGTAGATTAATGTAGTAAGCATTCCACACTTTCCTAAAAACTATAAATTAAATGAACAACTCAAGTGAGCTTAGCGTGCAGCGATAATGGTATTAAAATCGTCCGCTTTAAGTGAAGCACCGCCCACGAGCGCCCCATTTATATTCTTCTCTTCAAACAGGCGTTCGGCATTGCCAGCATTGACGCTGCCACCGTATAAAATTCTGATTGAGCCGGCTATTTTATCATCATACTTTTCTAATGTACAGCGGATTAACTGGTGCACTTCTTCGGCCTGCTCAGGGGTTGCCGTTTTGCCGGTACCAATGGCCCACACAGGCTCATACGCGATCACTGCTGTTTCAAATTTTTCAATCCCGACAATATCGATCACGGTTGAGATTTGACGCTCGATCACTTTTTCCATATTGCCCGACTCGCGCTCATCTAAGGTTTCGCCGATACAGATAATCGGCGTCAATCCATGCTCAAGCGCTTTGACCATCTTTGCAGCCACATCCGCATCGGTTTCACCGTGATATTGGCGGCGCTCAGAGTGCCCGATCATGGCGTATTCGCAACCAATGTCTTTGAGCATTGCACCCGACACCTCGCCGGTATACGCCCCTTTTTCTTGGCTTGAGATATCTTGCGCGCCCACTTTAATGAGACTATTTTTTGTTTTGGCAATCGCTTGGGGAAGATAGACCGCGGGAGGAAACACAACAACCTCAACATTTTCGGCCGTCACTTTGGTTAAAAGCGCGTCTAAAAGTGTGTCATTCTCGGCCATTGAGCCATTCATTTTCCAGTTACCTGCTACCAATGGTTTGATTGCTGTCATCTAATACCTCTACTCATTTTTCGTGAATCAATACGATAGATAAATCGATCTGAAGCGGGGAATAAATAATTAATCATTCGCCCGGATAAATTGCTATAATCATACCTTATTTTGTGGAAAGTTTGTGAAACTTTGTGTAGTTTAACTTGTTATTTTGAGTGGTTTTTATGATTCCGAAACGTTTAAGATCTCTTTTCTCGCGCGATCTCTCGATCGACCTTGGTACTGCAAATACACTAATCTATATGCATGGACAAGGCATCGTCTTGAACGAACCATCAGTGATTGCCTTAGAACGCGATCGTAAAACAGGCCGTCCTCGCTTAGCAGCTGTTGGACACGAAGCAAAACGCATGCTTGGCCGTACACCTGACGGGATCGAAACGACTCGCCCATTAAAAGATGGTGTGATTGCCGATCTTCCTAAAACTGAGATTATGCTGAGCAAATTTATCAGCCAAGTGCTCTCGCGCAATATTTTCTTAGGTCGTCCTACACCGCGCGTAATTGTGTGCGTTCCCTCTGGCGCAACCCACGTTGAACGCCGTGCCATTAAAGAAGCTGCTGAAAATGCCGGTGCCCTTGAAGCAAAACTTATTCCAGAGCCGATGGCTGCAGCGCTCGGTGCGGGAATTCCGGTGCATGAAGCAACCGGTTCCATGGTGCTCGATATCGGTGGCGGTACTTCAGAGGTTGCGGTAATGTCACTGACCGGGATCGTCTATGCCAACTCCGTTCGCATCGGCGGGGACACCTTTGATGAAGCGATTATTAATTACGTCCGTCGCAACTACGGCATGTTAATTGGTGAGCCCACCGCTGAGCGCATTAAACATGATATTGGATCAGCGTATCCCACCTCAGAAGTGCTCGAAACCCAAGTTCGTGGACGCAATTTAAATGAAGGCGTGCCACGCACTTTCACTTTAACCTCCAATGAGATTTTAGAAGCGCTGGAAGAATCCCTCCAAGGCATTGTAAGCGCAGTGCGTTTAGCCCTTGAGTCGACTCCCCCTGAGCTTGCGGCAGATATTTCAGAGCGCGGCATTGTTATTACAGGCGGCGGCGCCCTTTTACGCAATATCGATAAGTTGATCTCCGAAGAAACGGGATTAGATACCATTATCGCCGATGATCCGTTAACCTGCGTTGTACGCGGTGGCGGGAAAGCCCTTGAACAGCAAGGCCTCTACGGCAGTAACGCATTTGGATTAGAATAATCCCATCTCGTTTCACCCCTCGTTTATCTATTCGGGCCGATTTTATACAAAGGTTCTATGTCGAGAAATAAAGATATCACCGTAAACAGCTCCCTCATGAAGATGAAGGCGCTGTTTTTTTGTCTTTTTTCCCTACTGTTG
>JAAZCI010000068.1 GCA_012513365.1 Lysobacteraceae bacterium | reverse complement strand
TTCATGTAACATACGAAGAACCAATTGGTCATTCTGAGAGGCGATTTCAGGCATTTTTTCTAAAAAAAAGAGTCGTGATAATGCCCATTGCCACATTGTTTTCTCTCTTAAATTAATTGCACTTGCAATATTGCTATGAACAGTCTGCAGTGCTTCATAAAAACCATTGTTTTGATATATATGTTCTACTTCTTCTTCATAGTGATTCCACGCAACGCTCTGATATTGGCCTAAATTGTCGTGATGATCATTCTCTAGCTGTTCCAAAGACGCTGATGATTGATTGCGACTCTCATCATTAACCCATGCTTTTGATTCAACAGAGATAAATGGCACACCATTATTAAATGTTAGCGATATTAAATTCGGAATTTTCTCAATAAATTTCTTTAAATACTCCCGAATAATGTCGGCATAGAGCGGACCTTTTAATGCACTTATTATTTGAGCACTAATATAGTGGCCTTCAAGCCAAAAAGGCGCTTTGGTTAATGACTCTTCTAATTCAGCCCACTCATCTAACGAAATATTATTTTGATTCAGAAACCCCTTATATTTTGCAATCAAACCTGAAGATGGCGATGATAACGTTGTTTCTCCATTTTTTTCATGTGGTGGGGCTTCATTATTATTTGACCATAACGATAATCGACGAATACTTAACGCGAGCAAAGGCTCATTTATTTCATAAAATAACCTAGTCAATTTTGGTAAAAACTCTGTATCGGTTACATCTATATCAATCATCGAATCTAATTGAGTAGCACCTTGCGCTTTTTTATTCTGACCGCCATCTAACCCACTCCCTTGAGTCGTAGTATTTAACACTGTTTGCTCACCAATTTGCGCAATGACTCGCTTTAAATTTGACAATTCACTGCTTTCGATTAAATGTTGCTTAAACACGCTCTCTAATTGGTTGGTAATTTCTGTTAAAGCCTTTATCTCATCAGCATTACACGTTTTTTCATTCGACAGATACTCAAGTGCTTGTATGCTCCTCTTTAAGATTTGCACTAATAGCCGATTTCGACCTTGAGCGCTCCTTTTGTCAGATTTATTAAATGGATACGCCACCTCCCAAAACGGGTCAATAAATCCAGCTAAATAGTGCAAGGAGGCAACCATATCAGACCATGTTCCTTTTTGTTGAAGCGCCTGCATTAAGAACGATAAAACACGCAAATCTTTTGATGACTCAGCTAAAATGCGTATCGAGAGCTCTTCAATTTTATTCCATTCAATCGACTCATGTGACAAAGAACCAACTTTCATCACCTCTGTATCTAACCATTCAAAATCAGATTGGTACGTGAAGTCCTTACCTACTCCTTCAAGTGCCTCAAATGGTGCAATTACTTTGGCTAAATCCTGTGTCCACGATATTGATGACTTCATACTTATCTCCAATGGCACATTTTTTTTAATCCATCCACTTGAGACGAAAAATTCTCTAATGGAATGATATAGTGACGATCATTAATCATAAGTTCAAATTGAGTTTGACCGATTAACCCACGCATGGTTTCAATCGATGATAAGCCGCGCCCATCTCGTAAAATATAGCCACTATCATCCAGTAACCAATTTTTATGAATGGGAGTAGCCCCATGAATTACTACAGGAACAATGCCGTCTTGTAACGGCTTATCTAACATCACTTCAACACGGCTAATATTATTAATGCAACTAAATACGAGCAATCCCAAATCATCAATTTGCTGGGTTAAGTACAGAGCCTTATATGAATCAAAATGGGTTTGTGTACTCCAAAAACTCGTAGGCTCGGATAATAAATCTTGCTTGGTTTCGCGAGTTTTCTCAGCATTCCACGCACTTTTCCATGCAGAGGGACGACGATCAAAATCATTCGGTAATGCTGGTAAAAAAGCGTTTTTATTCAATGTGATGGGTGTATCAAATAACTGATCAAAACAAAATAGTCGCTCACGATCTATTTTAATTAAACGACATGTTTCTATAGCTTGTTGTAATGCAATATCTGACCTAACATATTGATTTTCATCTGCATACGATCGCTCAAATCCAAAATAACAGAGTAAACATAACGATAGAGATATACTCCAAACTGTTTTTCTTAACATCAATCGACCTTTATAGCGCTAAAATTTGTCTGAGATCGTCAATCACTAAATCGCTTTTGCCATCTAATTGGAAAAAGTAAAATAGATAGATAACCAACGCAATGACAACGATCCACACTAAAACTGTACGAGGAGTAATCTCTTTTCGCATCTGATACTGACTAGACACGATTTCTTTATAGGGATTTAAAAATGGCTCTGGCTCCCATCCTGAGTGACGCCTTAGTTT
>JAAZCI010000067.1 GCA_012513365.1 Lysobacteraceae bacterium | reverse complement strand
TGAAGCCGAACTTTCATCTCAAAGGCGGCTTTATTGGTAAAGGTCACCGCTAAAATCGAATGGGCGCGACACTGTTCTGTATTTAATAACCACGCAATGCGGGAGACTAATACCCGGGTTTTTCCCGATCCGGCACCGGCTAAAACACGGACAGGACCGAGCGGTGCAGTGACAGCATCGAATTGACTCTCATTTAAGGACTCTAGATAACTCATAATCTCGCTTAATAAAAAACTTCATCAATGAAGGCGATAAAAGGATAATATTTGATATGTCTTAACAAATGTCTCTATAATATGTTCATTCACCATTATACCCATAAATAACGATAAATGAGAACGAAATGGAAAAAATGAGACAACCCACCCGCGAATTAACAATGACTGTTTTAATGACCCCTGACATGGTTAATTTTTCAGGAAATGTCCACGGGGGCGACATTTTAAAACTACTCGACCAAGTGGCGTATGCCTGCGCAAGCCAATATGCGGGAAGCTACGTAGTGACCTTATCGGTTGATAAAGTGGTCTTTAAAGAACCCATCTATGTTCAAGAACTCGTCACCTTCCGCGCGTGCGTAAACTATGTCGGTCGCACCTCAATGGAGATCGGCGTTCGCGTTGAAGCGAAAAATATCCGCACTCGTGAAGTTCGTCACACCAATAGCTGTTACTTCACCATGGTTGCCGTCAATGATAACGGAATCCCTACTAAAATTCCTGAATTATCACTCGATACAGAAACGCAAAAACGTCGTTACGACAATGCGATTTTACGTCGTAATTCTCGCCTTGCCTTTGACAAAGCGCAAATTCGTGGTAGCGATGTGGACGATGAAGTAGTAAGCGAAGAGTAATTTTAACGTTTTAAATTATAATTTAAAATCGGCGAGTGTTTGGTTTTATACAGATTTATAGACCATGACTCGCCTTTTTTACGCCTCATCTAAGCTTCATCCAATCCAAACGGCACGACCTCTTCGATTTTAGATTTCCCCCATAGCGCCATCATCAGGCGATCCACCCCCATCGCAACGCCGCTGCAATATGGCAAATCATCGAGCACTTCGAGCATCTTTTCATCAATGGGAACAGCTCTATAGCCCGCCTCTTCACGGGCCCTATTTTCATTTTCAAAGCGGTTACGCTGTTCTTTGCTATCGGTTAACTCTTCATAGCCATTGGCAAGCTCTAAGCCCTTCCAATAGAGCTCAAAACGTTTCCCCACTAAATTCCCCGCATCATCGGTTACAATCTTCGCAAGCGAGGCTTGTGAGGCGGGATAATGATAGAGTAGCGTCAATTTTTCAGGATCAAACGCCGGCTCAATTAAAAATGAAACAATCAGATCAAACGCCTCATCACGATCTTTAGGGGTAAAACCCAGATCAATATTATGTTTCTTAATTAATGCAAGCAGATCATCCAGCGTTGCCTCAAAAGGATTGACCTCTAAAAATGTCTCAAACGCCTCACGATAGGTATAAAACTCTACTGCGAGATTTTTCTCGGTGAGCGTTTGGACAAGGAGAATAATCTCATCCATCAGCGCTTCCAAGCTAAAGCCCAATCGATACCATTCGAGCATGGTAAATTCTGGATTATGGCGTGAACTTAGCTCCCCATCGCGGAACACCTTTCCTAAATAGTAACAATCCTCTACGCCTGCCGCTAAAAGACGCTTCATATGATATTCAGGCGACGTGATCAGGAAAAGTGGCTTTTGATGCAGCCTCCCAGGTCCATGATAGGTTGCTACAAAATTAAGGAGTGCCGGATCAGGATTGCCAAATTGACTTAAAATGGGCGTATCCACTTCTATAATATTTTTTTGATAAAAATACTCACGAATCGCACGTAAAAACACAGCGCGTTGACCTAAACGCTCCTGTAGCGTCATAGCAAATCCTTTATAGAAATTGAAAATAATTGAGACAATAAAAAATGCCTAAGCTCGTTTACTTAGCTTAGGCATTATATCGTATTTAGGCTCGGTTTGAGCGCTTCGATGAGGTTATTTCACGAGCTTATTCGCCCGCGCTAATAACGCTTTTGCCTCTTCGATCTGCTCTGGAGTACCGTCCTGAATTACCTCATTAAGAAGCGGGATTGACAGCGCTGCATCAAAGTTGAGATCTAAGTACGCTTCCGCTAATTCAAGCTTCACGCGCTCACTCTCTTCTTCATCTTCATTCGACTCATCCGCATCCGCAGCTCCTGCTATTGGTGCAGCTACTTCAGGCGCTTTAGCGGTTTCTAAAGTATCGAGCGCTGCATTGAGTGAATCGAGTGATTCTTGATCGTCATCGCTCGGCTCAACATCTGTTTCCTCAATCTCTTCAACCTCAACTGCCTCTGGCATTTCAATCTCAGCGACTTCTTCAAGGGGCTCAATCGCACCTTTTTCAGTTTCATGAATCTCTTCAATCCCTGCCATTAGTGCATCAAGTTCGGCCGTTGGATCAGCCTGTTCCTCATCGGCTTCGTTGCTATCGATCTCTAAATCTAAGAAAGGTTCGAGATCTTCTTTGGCCTCCTCTTCCACTGAATCAAATACAAATGATTTTGTATCCATTTCAGGATGCTCTTCTTCGTGCTTAGTTTGAATCTCTTCAAGTGCAGAATCAAGATCCACCTCTGGAAGCGCTTCAGGAAGTTCCACATTTTCCGGTGTTAATTCTGTGGTGAGTTTATCAAGATCAAAGTCGAGAATTTCCTCTTCTTCAGGCTCTGCCAGTGTTTCATCGGAGATTTCAAACGACGTTGCTTCAACATCTGAAGTTTCTTCCTCATCACTGGTTAATGTATCAACAAGTTCTGATTCAAAGCTTAAACCTTCAGATGCATCGACGACAGGCTCTGACGAAACGTCTGATTCCTCTGTAACGCTCTCTTCAAGATCGGTCAGCGAATCTTCAAACGCAAGGCCATCTTCAAAAGAGAGACCATCTGCTTCTGCCGCAGGCTCTTCCTCAGAAATAAGATCATCGAGTGCACTATCATCAAAACTTAATGATTGACTCTCTGATTCTGCAGCTGGCATTTCGATCGTTTCTGGAGTCTCTTCAATCGCAATTGCTTCTGGCTCAAACTCTTGTGCCGTTTCAGAAATTTCTTCATCAAGCGACTCAAGTGCGCTTAATGCGTCTAAAAACTCACTATCTTCGTCAACCGTTGCGGGCTCTTCAGCATCTGGTAAGATATTTTGGACATGCGCATCCTCTCCAAGCTCTGACTCGGTAAAGTCAATATTTTTACCGCCATGAGATTGAACCAGCGCGACCGCTGTATGCTCATGATTTTCCTCGGCATCCGCTGTTTCAGTAGCACTATCTTGAGCCAATACATCCCCTACAGGCTGAGTGAGTTCACCAACCGGGGCAAACTCTTCTTTACGTTTACGCATTAAGACAATGGCAATCAATCCCATTAATAACGCGCCTAAGCCCACCACAATTGCAATCGCATTTTCCATGATAATGTCAACGATCCCTTTAGGCTCATCGAGCATTGGATCATGCACTACGATCGGTTTTTTAACGGGCTCTTCAGCGACAACCATCGCTTCAAGTTCCGCTTTTTTCTCAGCCGCTAATTTTTCAGCCTTCTCTTTTGCAGCAAGAACTTCTTGTTCTAAACGTGTTTTTTCAGCCTCTGCCGCTTTCGCTTCTTCTGCTAATTTAGCTTTTACCGCTTCAGCGCTCTCTTCGGCTTTTTCCTTTGCCTCAAGCGCAAGGGCTTCAACATCTTCTTTCGCATCATGCGTGAGATCGGTTGCGATTTCCGTCACGGTTACGCCCGCCGCATCGAGTGATGTTTTCGCATCATCCGCGATATCTGTTACCGCTTTTACGGCATCATCTTTGACTTCAGTCGCTGACGCTTTCACATCATCAACCGCTTCTTTAACTTTATCCGTTGCCGCATCTACTTTTTCGGTGACTGCCGCCTTAAGGTCAGCTTGAACCTCTTCGCCTTTAGATTCGAGAGCTCCGAGAGCCGACTCTGCGCTTTTATCCTGTCCGCTTGGACTGGCATCCTGTTTAAGATCCGAAACCGCATCCGTCACGGTCTCTTTAACGGTCTCTGCCGCTTCTTTAATCGGTTCTGTAACGCTATCAAGCGCACTTGCTGTGTCAGCAACTGGAGGTGTTAACAGAGTCTCATCTGCTTTCACACTTGGCGCCGCCACTTCAACGGTTTTCGTTCCAACGGGTACGCGAAGCGTAACATTTGCAAGCAATACACCATTAGGAAATGCTTTAGGATTTTCTTTTTTGATGCGCGCAATCATATCGTTGACAGGGACTTTGTGCTTTGTTGCAAAGCCATTAGCGATGCGCCAAATAGTTTCACCCTGTTTTACCGGACCGTATTTCTCATAGACCATTTCAACTTTTGTTGTGGTTGCGCCATTTTGCGCGACTGCTTTTTCCGCCGCCGTTGCCGTCGGTGCGGCCTCTACTTTTTCTGCCGTAACTTTAGGTAAACTTGGGCGCTCATCCACTTTCGGAGCGCTTGCTTCTGCTTTGACTTTAGGCGTTTTTTTTGGCGCTGCCGCAACCGCTGTTTCCGCACGTTTTGGTGCAGGGGCTTTAGTCCGGAAGTCTAAAATAACTGGGATTTCTAATAAGCTCACGCGCTTATTTTCATCCACTCCGCGAAGCAATAAGATAAAGGCTGGATCATTGATCGGCGTATCCGTTGTGATCGACAGGTATTGCGATCCATTTTTTTCATAGAAATCTAAAGAAAGGTTGTAATCAACGACCTCGTAACCATACTGCAAATAGTCGGTGTATTTTGGGAGCAGGATATCTCCCGCGCCCACCACTTTTGCTTCGATCTGTAAAGGTTCGTCAATATATGATTTGGTTTGTGCATTGGTTAACGTGATCGCATGCGCGCTGCCAAATGCTGAAATCGCGAATATGCCCGCTAAAACCTGAGTTAATTTCTTAGACTTC
>JAAZCI010000066.1 GCA_012513365.1 Lysobacteraceae bacterium | reverse complement strand
GCCATATATTCAATGCCTAAAACAAGATAGACCGCCCACCCCTCAAGTGCGTCTAATTGTATGTTCCCGAAGTAAGTGAGCAGCGAAAACACCAATGCATAACCGATACTGCGCGCATCCAACATCTGAACCCGCTCGTGCACACCAATCACCCACAACACCATCGCCAAAAATAACGCCATCACCCCACCTGAGAGCAAAACCTCGTGACCATATTGCGAAAGTGCGAACATAACCCCCTCCGTTGTCATCGCAGTATAAAAATAATCCACCGATGCAATGATGAGATAAAACAGTATCGATAATCCCGATAATATCGAGATGGGCAAAAGACGCATCACTCCCCCTTACTGGCGCAGACTTAAAATGAATGAAAATAAAGTATGACACATTGATCTATATGGGAGATCGCAAGAAAACTCAAGCCCGAATCGCCCGCTTCTTGAGCTCCATCTATATTTATCCACGAATCGTTTCTTATTTGCCCCCACCCCTCTTTTTTCAGTACAATGATCCCCTATTAATGATAAGGAGACTCCATGAGCAATAATGACGATTTAGACTTCGAATTCGACTTAGATGATCTCTACAAAGATGTGCCGAAAAACTCCGATAACCCCATCGCGGCCGATAGCCCCGAAGTAATCGAAGACACCGGTTGCGTCGGCGGTGCGTGTACACTCTAAGTGATGCGCATAAAGCATTCATGATCATTTAAACTGACACAATAAAACCCGCGTTCATCTGATGAGGTGGGTTTTTGTTTTAAGCATTGAGTTTCTGATATTCGCGCAAATGCTTAAAGGGAAAGGGATATACGGTTGAATTTTTATGCCGAATGTGAAAGTGCGTCATCATCTCTAAAAGAGCATCCGGAACACTTTCAGCATCGGTAATAATCCGCCGAAGCACACAAAATTGCGAGACTTTTTCCTTAATGTTTTGAGCACCCACATAATAGAGTTTTTCGCGATTATTATAAAAAAGACCAAACGCGGCATTCATATAGCCCTGTTTCCCTTGTAAGGAAGCACCTAAGAGTATCCTTTTTTCTGCATAGAGCCAGTCAAAAAAAGATTTCGCTACCCCGCGATAAAAAAGCGCATAGGCACCCCTTCCCCAATCTTCCTTAAAATATCGTTTCTTTGAAAGGTCCAACAACCTCTCAAGGCGTGCTATTAAATCTGATATCTGCTCATCACTTGCCTTAATATCTAATTTCGAGGACTTCAAGAGCGCTAAAAACTCTTCAATCCACTCTCTTAAAATACCCGTATCATGGCCGACTTCAAGTTCTTTCATCACCTCACTAATTGACTCAAAATCAGGCAGTTCTACATAATTGGTCTCTTGGATAATATACGACGTGCCACTCTTTTCATGGCATATTGCATACTCCCATTGATCGTCCTCAACGATCGGAAGTGTAATCAAAACCTCATCAAAAGAATCATCATTTGGCGAAATGGAGCGATAGCTTAATTGACCCTCTTTTACCTTAAGTAAATGATGCCACGCTTCTTTCTCTTTCGTTGCTTGTCCGTCTGCATCAAGTATGGATCGCATCTCCCGCTCGATAAAAGTCCAAGTACCTTCGAGCGGTATTAATAAAAATTGATTCCGTAAAACTTCTTCTTTAATCGCAAATTCTTTCTTACACGCCTCATAAGCCTCGGCCGACTCAATATTTTCAACCATAATCGACTGAACAACAACGTTTTCTCTATGTAGATCCTGATATGGGTCCTTCCTATAACGATCGGCGTAATATTGGGGTGAATGATGGATCACTAAGTTAAAGGCCTTGGGATCTAGTTCTGTACTTATGGCATAATTGAGCTGATCTTTTTTAACAAATTCAATTAATTTACTCGGATCAACGTCAGATAAATTCACAATATTAAATGGTCGCATACGTATGACAGAATCAATTTTCTTATAAAGATCATTGATCTTTTTTGAGCTGAAATAGACCCGATAATCACTCTCGATCGTTTCAAGTTGATAGGTTATATAACTCCCTAGATAGCGCTTCACATCATCTAAAAATAGCTTCAAAACACCTAACTTACTTTGCCAAAAAAGATGTGGACGGCTTCGGTCTAAAGAGACTACTTGACTCTTCATTCGCTTAGTTTTATGCCCTCGACAAATAAAATCCCCTTTCAGATCTTTCTTCATCTCTTGAGAAAATTCATCAAAATAAAATCGCGGTAACCGCGCTACTTTGGGTGGCAAAGATCCATCTCTGTTTTGGTAATAGGCAAGAGGTATAAATGTTGTTCCTGTTAAATTTACAACAATCGTCTCCGCTCCTTGTTGATCTTCTTCCAAAACAATTTGGAATGTTCGAATAATCGGAACGCCACGATCTTCTTCACACTCAACAAGATAGTAAAGCCCGAGTTTTTCGCAAAACCGTTCCTCGGAGTCGGATAATACAGGCAATGCACCAATCAGTAATCGCGCTAAATGCAGAGGCTTTATGTTGCGCGGGTCTTGCTCTCTAATAACAAAATGATCATCCTCTAATCTAGCCGCTCGCCCCTGCCCTTTAGGTAATAAAACATAATACGCATAGCCCGCCTCTTTAGACAACGACAAGGGTTTTATTTCCGCATAAATTGCATTAATCACCCGTCCAAACGCCCCATATTCAGGATTATCATAGCGGATTAGCAACACATCAAAATCTTGACAAATTCTTTCATACGAAAATGTAACTGCCATTCGATTTATTTGAACATCCATTTCCTCTCTCCTTTTAAGGTTATTTATTTTGAAGCCACACTAATAGTGCGCGAATATTATCGGATGCGATTTCCCCATTCTCTCCTTCAATCAAAGCTGGAATTTCTATGATCTGACTGTCATTTGGCAAAGCCGGTTTAAATGTCTGATCGTAATATCGTACCTCTTCAGCCTCTTCAGAATGAATATTGCATACAATCAATTTCTGATAAGGTAGCGCTCTTAACTTCTTGGCCATTTTCTCCATCTCAAGCATTCGATCAGCCTCATTGTTCTGGTCTAATGAAGGTGGACACTCTAATAGAGGATAATATATCCTATTGATTATTGGAGTTATTATGAATAAAAAAAGAAAGTATACCCGCTATTCCGCGGAGTTCAAGGATGAGGCTGTGGCATTGGTTACTCAT
>JAAZCI010000065.1 GCA_012513365.1 Lysobacteraceae bacterium | reverse complement strand
TATTTCGCTACTCGCGGTCGATACCGAGTTTATGCGGGTAAAGACCTATTTCCCGAAATTGTGTCTGATCCAATTGGCAACCGAAACGGAGCTTGTCTGCGTCGATCCGCTCGCCATTGATGATTTATCGAGTTTAAGCAATCTGTTAACGGCGCCGAATATCTTAAAAATTCTCCACGCCGCAAGCCAAGACATTGAAGCGATTGTCCACGAGCTCGACATTCTCCCCGCGCCCATTTTTGATACGCAGATCGCCATCAATGTGATGGGAGAACACGATAATTTAATGAGCTATCAAGAGATGATCGATCGTTATCAAGGCATTCATCTTGAAAAGGATCAAGCGCGCACGCAGTGGGATCATCGCCCGCTCTCGCCCCGTCAAATTGAATATGCGTACGACGATGTGCGCTATCTCATCAATTGCTATGAGATTCTTGAGTATCAAATTGCCGATAAAGGCCTTGAGTCCAATCTTAAAAATGCGCATAAAATCTTTGAAGATCGTGCTCATTATGAGCCTGATTGTGAAAATGCGTGGAAAAAGGTGAAAGGGTATAAGCGCCTCCGCCGTATTGAAAAACAGCTCTTAATGAAACTCGCGAAAGCGCGGGAAATTATGGCCGTACGTCGCAATCTTCCAAAACGCTGGATTATTAAAGATCAAGAGCTCACCGAGCTTTCCAAGCGGTTTTCATCGCAGAATGATAATCTCGATACCGATGAGATCTTAAATAAATTTAATCCCGATATTAAAAAGACACTCGAAGAGGCGATCACCAATTTTTGGGATCTCGGTAGCGACAGTTCGACCTCACTTTAAAATGCGTGGCATAAAAAAGGATCTCTATCTATAAGAGATCCTTTTTTGTTACCGCAATCCTATATAGGAAAATTATTTTCCGGCAACGATCACACGCTCGTCGTCATCCATAAATGTTTTTTCTGCGGCGGGCGATTCAATCGAGCCAAACGGCATCTGCGCGCGAAGTGACCAAGTTTTTGGAATATCCCACGCTTTACGCACTTCTTCATCAATAAGAGGATTGTAATGCTGTAACGATGCGCCGATTCCCGCTTCACTAAAGGCCAGCCATAACGCTAATTGTGCCATACCGCTCGCCTGCTCTGACCAAATTGGGAAATTATCCGCATAGAGCGCAAACTGTTCCTGAAGCCCTTCGACCACGGCTTGATCTTCAAAAAAGAGCACTGTCCCAAAGCCTGCCGCAAAGCTATTGAGTTTCGTTTCCGTCGCCGTAAACGCTTCTGCCGGCACCATTTGACGTAAAATCTCTTTAGCAATATCCCACACGCGTTGATGCTCTTCACCAAGTAAGACTAACGCACGCGAACTTTGTGAATTAAACGCCGAAGGGGATTCCCGTAAAACCTTTTTCACCAATGCTTCAATCGCATCGGGCGCCATGGTTACATTTTTTCCTAAATGATAGATCGAGCGACGGGTTTCCAATAATTGTGTAAAGCTCATATAGCACTCCTTATATTGTCTATTTTGCAAAGGCGTTTTCATTTAACATCACGCTCTGCCTACCCGTCTATCATACAAAACTTTGCTTTTTTGATAAATAGCGACACGCCAAACGCACTGTTTCACTCATAGAACAATCGTTTTCGGCAAAAACCATCCCATAAAACAATGAGCACAAATCTTTTTATCGATTTGACTAAAATTTGCCTAATTTGGGGCTTTACATTTAACGAAAAAACCGTAGAATAGTCCTCGTTGATTCGGTTTCACCTCTCAAAATTTGAGAGCAAAACAAAATCCTAAAATGATTAAAATTTAGGTTTGACGAAACTGAAAAAGTCTGTATAATTTACAGCTTATTGCGAGTGTGGCGAAATTGGTATACGCGCTAGACTTAGGATCTAGTGGTTCATCCGTGAGAGTTCGAGTCTCTCCACTCGCACCATACAAGTTTATGGTGATGAATATTCACCTTAATAAAAGAAAAGGTGCTTATATGGCGCCTTTTTTTTTGTTTATACACAACCATAATTAAATTTCAGGTATAAAAGATATGTCAACCATTGAAACATTAGAAGGACTTAAACGTCACACCGTTATCGAGCTTGACCAAGCTGCTGTTCAAGCTGAAGTTAAAACACGTTTAAAAGATCTATCTAAACGCATTCGTTTAGACGGCTTCCGCCCTGGTAAAGTGCCAGTAAGCGTTGTGCAAAAAATGCACGGTGATCAAGTGAAATACGAAGTTATCAATGATCAAATTGGTCAGGCATACCGCGCATTCCTAGAAGAAAACAAAGATCTTAAAACTGCAGGCTATCCTGAAATTTCAGTGGTCGAAGGCGAAGAGTACAAATTCAACGTTAACTTTGAAGTAATGCCAGAATTTGAACTTCAAGGGTTAGACGGTCTTAAAGCAACGAAAATCGAAGCTGAAGTAAAAGATGAAGATCTTGACCTTATGCTCGAGCGTTTACAAAAACAACAATCTAAATGGAACGTTGTTGAGCGCGCAGCTGCAAACGATGACCGCGTTAAAATCGATTTCGTAGGCCGCGTTGATGGCGAAGAATTCGAAGGCGGTAAAGGTTCAGACGTTCCTTTAGTGCTTGGTTCAGGTTCAATGATCCCAGGTTTTGAAGACCAAATCGTAGGTCTTTCAACCGGCGATACCAAAACCATCGAAGTGACCTTCCCTGAAGAGTATCATTCAGAAAACTTAAAAGGCAAAGCCGCTGAGTTTGACATCACGGTGAATGAAGTTGCTGAAATGGAACTTCCTGCCATTGATGAAGAATTCGCGAAAAACTTAGGCATCGAAGATGGTAAAGTTGAATCACTTCGTGCAGAGCTTAAGAAAAACATGGAGCGCGAGCTTAAATCAGCGCTACAAAACAGCTTCAAAAACTCAATGATGGAATCACTTGCTGCGGCAAATGAGATCGAAGTTCCAAATGCGTTAGTGAATGCTGAAGTTCAAAACATGGCACGCCAATCAAACTTCCCAGAAGCGCAAAACCAAGAGCAAGCGGCTCAATTAATGGAAATTGCTATGAGCTCATTTGGTGAAGAAGCGAAAAAACGCGCACGCCTTGGTCTTTTAATCGCGAAAGTGATCGAAGATAACAAAATTGAACTCGACGATAAATACGTTGAAGCACGCCTAAACATGCTTGCTGAAACCTATGAAGATCCTGAAGAAGTGCTTGCTTACTTCCGTTCTAACGAAGAGAACATGCGCCAAATTCAAAATATCGCGCTAGAAGATCAAATCGTTGACGTTCTTGCTGAAAAAGCCGAGATCGTTACTGAAGAAAAAGCATTCCAAGACGTAATGAACGCAAGCTTCCAGTAAGCAGCAACACTTTCGCCCTACGCGAAATGTAAATTTGACGATAAAAGCCTTTTGAACTTTACAAAAGGCTTTTATTTTGTGTATAATAGTTAATTCGAGTTCTTTTAAATAAGAACATTTTTATTTAAATTATTATTAATTGAGGTGATATAGATGCCTTCCGTCAAGATTCGTGAAAATGAACCATTTGACGTCGCTATGCGTCGTTTCAGACGTTCTTGTGAAAAAGCTGGTATTGTTTCAGAAGTTCGTGCACGTGAATTCTATGAAAAACCAACGCAAGAAAGAAAGCGTAAGGCAGCGGCGGCAAAAAAACGTCATTATAAACGTATAATGCGTGAATCAAACCGTCGTATTCGTTACTACTAGTAGTTATCGAATTCAAATCAAATGATTTCAAAGCTCTAACAATGTTAGAGCTTTTTTGTTGCCTGGAGGAAATCTTCAAGTCGCTTAATAAAGTACTCAGTAAAGTTAAAACATAAAAAACCTCTTAAGAGGCTAGCTCACTAAGAGGTTTTGAGAATTTTCTGTGTTTTGCTTATTTAATTCTACTTATTTAAGTTTCTCTAAACGCGTTACATCACGCACCGCACCAAATGCCGCAGAGGTTGCAAGCGCACCATACACTTTAAGTGCAGGGCTGACTTTACGCTCACGTTTTTCCGCAGGAACAAAACCTTTTTCACGTTGCGCTGCTAGACGCTTTTCAATCTCGCTCGCGTCAACCTTTAAGTTAATTGAACGATTCGGGATATCGATCTCAATCAGATCGCCCGTTTCAACTACGGCAATCACCCCGCCATCGGCCGCCTCCGGTGATGCATGCCCAATTGATAAACCTGAAGTACCGCCTGAGAAGCGTCCGTCTGTAAGTAGTGCACAGGCCGCGCCTAAACCTTTTGATTTAAGGTATGAGGTGGGATAGAGCATCTCTTGCATTCCCGGACCGCCTTTAGGGCCTTCGTAACGAATGATCACCACCTCGCCCGCTTTCACTTCATCATTTAAAATTCCACGAACCGCTGAATCTTGGCTCTCAAATACGCGCGCTTTCCCGGTAAATTTAAGAATCGATTCATCAACCCCAGCGGTTTTTACAATGCAGCCATCTTCTGCAAGATTCCCGTAGAGAACAGCAATGCCCCCATCTTGGCTAAAGGCGTGCTCAATATCACGAATACACCCTGAGACACGATCAGTATCGAGTGAATCAAAATATCGGTCTTGGCTAAATGCTTCAGTCGTGCGAACGCCGCCAGGAGCTGCGCGATAGAAATCACCTGAGGCATCACTTCGCATTACATCCCATTTCTCAAGCGCCTCTTTAAATGAAGCACTGTGAATGGTCGGAAGATCGCTATGGAAGAGCCCTGCACGATCGAGTTCTCCTAAAATTCCGAAGATTCCGCCAGCGCGGTGTACATCTTCCATATGATATTGGTTGGTCGATGGAGAGACTTTACAGAGATGCGGAACTTTACGGGATAAACGATCGATATCCTGCATGGTAAAATCAACGCCCGCTTCGTGCGCCGCCGCTAATAAGTGAAGAACGGTATTACTTGAGCCGCCCATAGCAATATCAAGCATCATCGCATTTTCAAACGCTTTGAAACTTGCAATCGAACGTGGAAGTACTGCTTCATTGCCCTTCTCGTAATACTCTTTCGTTACCGTCACAATGCGACGTGCCGCTTCTAAAAAGAGCTCTTTACGGCGCGCGTGCGTTGCTAACATCGAGCCATTTCCCGGAAGTGAAAGACCGAGCGCTTCGGTTAAACAGTTCATTGAGTTTGCGGTAAACATTCCTGAACACGAACCACAGGTTGGACACGCAGCCGATTCAATCGCATTCACCTTATCATCGCTCTCTGAATCATCGGCCGCCATCACCATCGCATCAACAAGGTCAAGACGGAGATTTTCCCCATCCCAAACGACTTTTCCGGATTCCATCGGCCCACCCGAAACAAAGATCGTCGGGATATTAAGACGCATTGACGCCATCAACATGCCCGGGGTAATTTTGTCACAGTTTGAGATACAGATCATCGCATCGGCGCAGTGGGCATTGACCATATATTCAACGGAATCGGCGATCAAATCACGGCTTGGAAGCGAATAGAGCATACCATCG